>JAISNL010000054.1 GCA_031276235.1 Prevotellaceae bacterium
AACTGTACGAAGTAAAGACAAAATTGGAAGATTATCTGTCATTTCGGACAAACGAACTGTTTGATATAGAAGATAAAATCATCCTTTATGATTTAACAAACACTTACTTTGAGGGACGTATGGTAAACAGTCGCATATCGAAATTCGGACGCTCGAAAGAAAAGCGTAGCGATGCCAAACTCATTGTATTAGCATTGGTAGTCAATCCGGAAGGCTTTATCAAATATTCATCAATATTAGAAGGCAATGTCAGTGATTGCTCCACGCTTTCGGGGATGATAGACAATCTCAGACTACAGACTTCGTCAAGCGCCCAAAAAGCCATTGCAGTAATGGATGCAGGTATAGCCACCGAGTCCAATCTTCAAATGTTAAAAGAAAAGGGCTATGATTATATATGTGTTACCCGTTCAAAGATGAAGAATTACATTATTCAGGATGAGTGTAACGAGGTCACTGTCACCGATAACGAAAAACATAAAATATCACTCCGAAAAGTAAAATCCGACAAAAATGAAGACTGTTACTTGAAAATATCAAGCGATAAGAAAAAGAAGAAAGAGTGTTCAATGAACAATCGCTTCCTTGAACGTTTTGAAGTCGGATTGAAAAATATTGCCGCGTCTTTATCCAAAAAAGGCGGTGTAAAACAGGAAGATAAAGTTTATGAACGTATTGGACGGTTAAAACAGAAATATCCTTCGATACAACGACATTTTGACATCCATTGTGAAGTGAAGGTTCTGACAGACACGACGGAAACAACGGAATCCCCAAAAAAACGAAAGACTGCCAAACGTAAACAGAAGGAAGAACGAATTGTCACTTCAATGCACTGGAACGTCAAGGAAGACATGGAAATCAACTCCCGGTCAGGAATTTATTTTCTTAGAACATCGCTGAATGAAAGTGAACAAATGCTTTGGCAGGCATACAATGCCATCCGTGAAATTGAGTACACTATCAGGGTCTGTAAAACCGATTTGAACTTGCGCCCCGTTTTCCTCAAAAAGGATAAAACTTCTATGGCGCATCTGAATTTGGGACTGCTCGCTTATTGGATTGTCAATACTGTCCGTTTTCAACTCAAACGAAACGACAATGTGCAAAAAATTGAGAATAAGAAAATTATTGACCCTGTACCTTTGCAATGGAATGAAATTGTTAGGATCATGAACACGCAAAAAGTTGTTACTACTTTAGCGCAAAACAAAACAGATGAGATTATTACTGTGCGACGTTGTTCTTTCCCTTCTGATAATGCTAAAATGATTTATGATAAACTTGGATACAAGTATATCCCATTTAAAAACAAAAAATCCGTAGTACACAAAACTGTTTTTTCAAAAAAATCATCCTACTGAATTTGTGGATATTAATTCGTCTTGAGATGCAATGTGGGTTAATATTGTCAAAATAAAAATATTTTGTCAGGTATAAAGTATCTAAAAAAGCACGTTCCGGTGTGGCGATATTAATATTGTCCCGATTGATTATGCCTGCCGTGTTCAGCAAAATCTCGCCTTTTATCTGCCGATATTGGATTTTTTGCTTACCAACAACAATTTCGCGACTCAAATAACTGATATTGGTGATCGCACTGTCATATTGAAAAATCACGCTATTGCGTTGCAAAACATATCCAAGTGAAATGTAAGTCGGCGTGTAAAGCAAACACGCCAATTCCTCAGCATTGTAGTTCTCTTTGGCATAAATTCCTCGACGGGGATTGAGCAGTTTTCCGGTATTGACATAATAGTTCAATTTTTTGTACAACAAATCGTCAATGTCACCGAGCAATATTGATATATCATTGATTCTAAATACTGTACGACTATCTTTATAAATTTCAAAAAGAATATCCTTATTTTTTTTGCCAACCATATATCCTTATTTTTTGGATTAACAGTTCGTAAAAATACAAACAATTTCTGAATTTGTCCATAAAAGAGATTAAAAAAAACCTGTATTGCTTGTTTATTTATTTTTGGAAGTTTAGGGTGTTACCAAAATGAAGTCAGGAAAAAGAACAATTATTAAAAAAAGCCCTTTCGGGCTTTTTTTTTTTGGAACGTAGAAAAGGAAGCCGAAGGATGAAAACTGTTTACAAGTGTGCGCAACTATCATGTTCTCATTTAGGTTATCGGAAATTCCTTATAAAAATTTAGTAGAGCGATCGTTTCTGTTCGAAGTTTGTTTTTGACAAACGGTTTCAAATCATCGGAAACCAATTCGCCAAGCCCGTACAGTAAACTTCTTTTGGGCAAATTCGTGATTTTATCAATACATTCCTGCATATAATCCGAATATGGCTTGCCGGCTAATTTTTCTATGAGCAGTTGATTGATTGGCGTACTTTTATTCATAAAAAACCAGCAATCGAAAATATCGCGGTCGGCAACTTCCGTTCTGCCAAGTAAGGCTATCAATTTATGCGCAAACATATCGCTGATATTCATCACTTTAACATTTATTCCAAGAAGATTTTTAATTTCGTACCGGTCGCCAAATTGTCTGTGCGAAATATCAATTTTCAGATTTCTTTCGCCGTAGCCGTAATCAAGAGCGAGTAAGTCGCCAAAAAACTTTTGCGCCTCATCATGTATTTTGCCGTACTGCAACAGGATATTTTTCACTTTTTGATAAACCGTATCGGCTTTTTCTTTATGGATTAAATCAAAATCCAAATCCACCGAAAAGCGCGGTAAACCATAGAAAAACATTAACGCTGTTCCTCCTTTAAAAGCCAAACAATGAGCAAGTTCTCTATTTGAATAAATGTCTGTCAGAATTTTTGTCAAATAAAATCGGTCAAATTTTTTAGCGGCGCTTGCCTCCACATCCAAAGCGACACTTAAAACATTATCCTGCAATCAAAATAGGGCGTTTGGCCATTTCAAAACATGTTCAAAAATCAGGATTGGGAAGAAAGATTATGGATACCATCATCGATTATGCTGTAAAACAAAATGAACACTGCGCTTGTAAATTTATTTTGGTAGATGCTTACAAAAATGCCGTCGGGTTTTATGAAAAAATGCAATTCGAATATTTTTCCAATAACGACCTGAATGATGAAACAAGGCAAATGTATCTGGACATTACGCCAATCATCTGTGCTAAAACGGAAAATTAACTGCGACAGCTCTCTCTTTCTTCCTTCCTTACAAGCCTGTCATATTCCGTTCTGCTTAACGTCTGCTTTTCGAATCCACTTTCTACTAACAATTTTTAACCCGCAACCGAGATGAAACATAAACATTTTATACGAAAATGTGTTATACAAGTGGAGTGTGTGTACTTTACCTTGAGAGACCAGCTATAAACAAAACATTTAACAAAACATTAATTATGAGTAAATTATCATTTGCATTATTATTTGCATTATTATTTGCGTTTTTCATTCACCGCACGACGGCACAGGTAAGCATTGGTTCGCTGGA
>JAISNL010000057.1 GCA_031276235.1 Prevotellaceae bacterium
TTTGTATCGTAAAAATTGGTAAAAATAAATCAAAAAATACATAGAAAATGAAAGGCAAATTACCGGACACAAAACAGCGCGAATAGTTCCGCCCAATGTTGAATGACATTATAAACAAGCGCCATGAGTTGGTTCTGCTTGCAGATGCAATTTATTGGCAATATTTCTTCCTTTGGGGTTTGCAGTCCATGCTGCGAGTTCTACATATTCTTTTCGAAGACTGCGCCGAACGGTGATTTTTTTGCCATAAAAAAACAGCGATAAACTTTTGGCTTACCTCTGTTTTTATTGATTATTTATTAAAATTCGTTCTGTCGCAAACTCAATTCTATTATTTCGTTTGCGGCTTTCACTAATGAAATTTATTCAAAATTGCCGCTTCGTAAAAATTCAAGCGTAGTCTCAAGTTCTTTGTACATCACCTTGTCGCTGTTAATAAATTTCACCTCTTTGCGATATTGAGATATAAATTCTTCGATATACGGAGATGATTTTGCCGGACGTCTGAAATCCAGAGCCTGCGCTGCGGTTATAAGTTCTATTGCAAATATTCTTTCTAAGTTGTCAATAATTTTCAAAAGTTTTGTAGCGGCGTTTGCGCCCATGCTCACGTGGTCTTCCTGCCCGTTGGACGATACAATTGAATCGACAGATGCAGGATGCGCATAAATTTTATTTTGGCTTACCATTGATGCGGCTGCATACTGAGGTATCATCAAACCCGAATTTAATCCGGGTTTGGCAACTAAAAATTCGGGTAAACTGCGATTTCCGAGAATCAACTGTGCGGTGCGGCGTTCGGAGATGTTTCCAAGTTCTGCAAGCGCAATTGCAAGAAAGTCGAAAGCCAAAGCCAGCGGCTGCCCGTGAAAATTTCCGCCCGAAATTATTTGGTCGGATTCGGCAAATACTGTTGGATTGTCGGTAACCGAATTTATTTCGGTAAGAACAACATTGGATACGTAGAGTACTGCATCTTTTGTTGCACCGTGTACTTGCGGGATGCAGCGAAACGAATACGGGTCTTGCACATGTTCTTTGTTGCGTTCAGCAAGTTCGCTGCCATCGAGAATTGCGCGAATGTTGGCGGCGGTTTGTATCTGCCCCTGATGAGGGCGTATACGGTGCAGTTTTTCGTTGAAAGGTTCAATACGTCCATCGAAGGCATCGAGCGATATTGCGCCGATTAAATCGGCAAATTTCAAAAGTTTGAATGATTTGAGCAAAGCCAAAACTCCGTGAGCGCTCATAAATTGTGTTCCGTTGAGCAGCGCCAAACCTTCTTTTGACTGTAATTTAACAGGTTTCCAGCCTAATTTTTTAAGCGCTGCCGATGACTTTTGTTTTTCACCTTCAAAATACACTTCTCCTTCGCCAATCAGCGGCAAAAACAGGTTCGACAGCGGCGCAAGATCGCCTGATGCGCCAAGCGAACCGCGGTCGTACACAACAGGCAAAATGTCGTTGTTGTAAAAATCCAGAATATACTGTACCGTATCAACATGTGCGCCGCTGTAGCCTAATGACAGGGCATAGGCTTTGAGGGCAAGCATCAGGCGCACAATTTCGGGCGCAACTTCGTCGCCTGTACTGCAAGCATGAGACATTATCAAATTTTTCTGCAACTGTTCGAGTTCGTGATGCGAAATACTTTTGTTGCACAGCGAGCCGAAGCCTGTGGTTATGCCGTAAACGGGAACGTCTGTATTTTTAATTTTTTTATCAAGATATTTACGGCACTCATCTATGCGTTTTTTAACTTTATCGGATAATTTCAAAATATATTCGCCATTTGCGATTTTTCCGAGTTCATCAAATGCAAGTCTTTTATATCCTATGTTATAAACTTTTTTCATTATGCGGTTTTATTTATGATTTGCTGTTTATTTTCATTTTATTTTTTACAAATGTAATGATTTTTTATGATTTTAAACAGATATTCCTTGCCTCAAAAGTTTCCGACACCCTACTCGATACCTCGATGAGACTTTCGCAGACTTGCGACAGGGTAGCCAATCCAGACTATTTACTACACAAATCGAATAAATTTACTATCTTTGCAAAAAAACATTTCATACAATGTGCATAAATAAATTGATACTCGGCGACAATCTCGAAATATTGAAAGCGATGGACAGTGAAACGGTGGATTTAATCTATCTTGATCCTCCGTTTTTCAGTAATCGCGACTATGAGGTTATCTGGGGCGACGAAGGCGAAATCCGCAGTTTTCAGGACAGGTGGGCAGGCGGTATCGAACATTATATCGCATGGTTGAAAGAACGTGTGATAGAAATGTATCGCGTGCTGAAACCGACCGGAAGTATTTTCCTGCATTGCGACTGGCACGCGAATGCCAACATCAAAGTGGAAATTTTGGATAAGATTTTTGGAAGAAGTAATTTCAGAAATGAAATATTGTGGAAACGAAACTTTACTAAAAAAGGATCCCAATTTAAAATGACGAGATTTGCAATTAATACGGATACTATTTTCTTTTACAGTAAATCTGATAGCTATACATTTTACACACCGAAAACAAAAAATATCAGCGAAAAAGAACTTATAACGATATACAA
>JAISNL010000068.1 GCA_031276235.1 Prevotellaceae bacterium
GCGCCGTTATCAACGATAATAACTACAGGCGATTCGTTAAAATTCCAAATCTTTTTATGCAAATCCTGCTTGTTTGTCGGATTTTCAAAAAACAAAATTAACGGCTTATTATCAATACAAAAGAAAGAATCAGGCTGAATGTTGTTTTCCAAAAGCCGTATTACGAAATTGGGAAACTGTAATTTTGCTTTCCATTTCGTATCATCGGTACAATACAATCCATTGGCAGAATTAATACCTGAAATATTCTATTTAAATGTCTCATATAAATTTGGTTTTTATATTTTTTCCTATGTCTATTGAAACAACAGTGCAAATGTAGTAAGAATTTCACAATGAATAATTACATATATTTCACACAACAATTTATACTTCTCGCAGTATGAATTTGTTACCTTGTAGTTGCAGAATTAAATCGTTGAACTCCGTTGCAGTTGCCTTACAACTCAGCTGTGCGTGGTAATCCTGCACTGTAATTTTATATTGCTTGAAGTATATTTTCCTGCACGCAAAAATAGTAAAAATATCAGGGATTCTCGGTAATATCATATATTGTATGATTGCAAACCTCGCTACTGCGTTTATTATTCTGACTTCCCGAAACATCGGAAAGCAAGAATAGTGAGTGAAAGATGTCGTGATTGTTGGTTTATTGCATCTGCTGTGATTGTTTTGTAGCGAAAATGAGGTTTGTTTATTACATTTGATTTATTTTGCATCATTTATTGAGTATAACATTAGCGAATTATTTTTTGGGGGAATATTTATAAATTAAAAAAAATGAAATAAAAATATATTTTTTTTGCTGGATTAAAAAAATGTTATAAATTTGCAGTCTCAAAAGGCGGAAATAGCTCAGTTGGTAGAGCATAACCTTGCCAAGGTTAGGGTCGCGAGTTCGAGTCTCGTTTTCCGCTCTAATCCCGAATAAAATCGGGATTTTCTGTTCTTTGCCTTGGTGGTGGAATTGGTAGACACGCGGGACTTAAAATCCCGTGGGCAGTAATGCCTGTGCGGGTTCAAGTCCCGCCCGAGGTACTGAATAATCTAAAAAAAAGAAGGTTGCTATTATGCAACCTTTTTTTATCTGTCTTCAAAATAACAATTGAAAACCATTCTGATTTATAAATTTTCAACCTTTGTTATTGCTGTTTTTATGAGTTCAATAGCGTCTAACAATTCATTTTCTTTAATAATCAGCGGTGGAGCAAAGCGAATAATATGATTGTGAGTCGGTTTTGCCAAAACTCCTTCATTTCGCATTGCAAGACATACATCCCATGCCGTTTTTCCGTTGACGGGTTTTATTATTACGGCATTCAACAATCCTTTGCCTCGCACCAGTTCAATCATTTTCGATTTGAAGGCGCACATTTCTCTACGGAATATTTTTCCCATTTTTTCTGCATTTTCTATGAGATTTTCATCTTTAATGATTTGCAATGCTTCGATAGCGACTTTGCATCCAAGAGGATTTCCTCCGAAAGTAGAACCATGTTCGCCGGGTTTTATGGTAAGCATTATTTCATCATCGGCAAGTACTGCAGATACGGGGAAAACTCCACCCGATATGGCTTTCCCGAGAATGAGAATGTCTGGACGAACCTTTTCGTGATCACATGCAAGCATTTTGCCTGTGCGTCCTATACCTGTCTGTACCTCGTCGGCAATGAACAAAACATTATGTTGTCTGCACAGATCGTAACATTTTTTCAAATAGCCATCGTCTGGAACATAAACGCCGGCTTCGCCCTGCAGGGGTTCTACCAAAAAAGCGGCTACATTTTTTCCGTGAACTTCAAGCGTTTTGCGTAATTCATCAACGCTGTTATATTCTATTTTTATAAATCCCGGAGTAAACGGACCGTAATTTTTATACGAATCGGGATCGGTTGACATCGAAATAACCGTAATTGTGCGTCCGTGGAAATTTCCGCTGCAAACGATTATTAACGCTTGATTTTCGGCAATGCCTTTATGTACGTAGCCCCAGCGTCGTGCAAGTTTCAGCGCTGTTTCATCGGCTTCGGCTCCTGTATTCATCGGCAATACTTTTTCGTATCCGAAATATTTGCAGACATATTCTTCGTATTCGCCTAAAACATTGTTGTAGAAAGCGCGGGATGTTAATGTAAGTTCGTCGGCTTGCTGTTTAAGCGTTTTTATTATTCGCGGATGACAATGTCCTTGATTTACCGCAGAATATGCCGAAAGAAAATCGTAATATCGTTTCCCGTCAACTCCCCACAAAAAAATTCCTTTTCCTTTTTCCAAAACCACAGGCAGCGGATGATAATTATGCGCTCCGTATTTTTCTTCGCGTTCGATGTAAAAATTTTCAGTCATATTTATATCATTTAATGTATTAATTGTCATCCTGTTTTATATTTGACTTCTTTTCAAGAAAAATTTCGGCGAGCATGCAGCGCAAACTTCCGCCTCCTATCCTTTCTATGATTTTAAGGTCTGAATGTAATATATTATTGTAGCGTTCGATTTGTCTTATCTGTTCAAGGTTCAGCGATTCGTATGCCTGAGATGACATTGCCAGTAATTTTTCGCCATCGCTGTTTGAAATTTGCAACATGTTGCCTGCAAAATGCTGCATTTGTTCTAAATTTATTTCAACAATTTCTTTACCTGAGGCAAACAGATATTCAAGAACATCTCTCAATTCATTGTTGTTTCCAATAGACTGAGTGCAAAGAATCGAATATTCATCGGCAATTGACAGCATAACGTTTGTGTGATAAATATCCTTTTCGGCAAACATTGCACGAAAACAGCATTTGTTGTAATGCAGTTTTGCACAAAATTCGTCGAGAATCGTTTCATCGGTTCGTGGCGACAAGCAGGCGTATGCTATTTTATTGATTCTGTCCAAAACTATACTGCCCGTTCCTTCTAAAAATTTATTCTGCTGTTCGTAATGAGTAAAATCGAAAACATTTTTTACATCAAAATTTTCTTTCAGCATATTGATAATGCTATCTTTGCGTTCCTGTCTTCTATTTTCGGCAAACATTGGATACAAACACAAACTTCCATCGCTATGTGTTGAAAACCAATTATTCGGAAAAATTGAATCAGGCAGTTGCGATTGAGGTTCGTCATTCACAACTATAGTATTGACTTTTGCTGCGTTTAACGTTTCAACAAGTTTGTCAAATTCCTCTAAAGCGTGTTGATGTACATCCCGTTTTTTTGTTTTTTTCTGGAATGAATTATTTACGGCTGTTTGTGCATTAAATCCGAAATTTGTCGGTCGCACTAACAGCAAAGTATTTGTAAATTGCGTCTTTGTCATTTTTGTGAAATTAAAAATTTATAATTAATACAAAATTACTAATTTATTGTCGAAATACAAGTTTATTTTATATTATTTGCATTATTTGCAAATTATGTCAGGTTATTCAAACTTTAATATTTGCATTTCGCATTTTTCACAGTTGAATGAAACTCTCAGTTTCTGCCTGTTATTCAGCAAAAACAAATCGTCGTTATGTCCGCGTTTGCACAGTCCCAATTCGTATCTAATACAATATTTATTGAACATTAATATTTTATTGGCGGCAGAATTGTCGATTTCAAAAGCCTTGTGTATTTCATGCGCTCCGTGTCGTTTATAAAATTCAGCCGACAATGAATTTGCAATATTTGAGGTGTAATCAAGTTGGTCGTAGATTAAGGGAATATTGTTTTTTACTGTTTTTACTTTTTTTCGCAAATAATTTTTTTCTCTTTCTGCAAGTAGCAGTTCCACAATGTTGCGTCTCCATTCGTTTATTGCAGATGTTTGGTAAAATTGCACTTTATTGTTGTATATTTCCACATTAAAAGAAAAAATACTGTCTGTTTTTGAAAGATTTTTAATGATATTATTCGCAGATAATTCGATATTTTGAGGGATAGAGCCGATTTGCCGAATTTCGAGCATCACCGAATTTTTATCTTCGTCTGTTGCATGCAAAATTATCTTTTCGTCGTTGCATATAAATTTTATTGCAGCATTAATTTTCCTGATTGCTGTTTTTTGTTTCATCGATTTTTCAAATGCCTGATTATAGCTTCTGAATATTTTTGTTCCTGTTTTCAGATTTTCCATTGAGGAAGGAAAAATCTTTTCACCGGAAATTTTATTTATTCGAGTTCCGCAAAGTGTTTCATTTTTGTCGAAAAAGCAAATGCCATCGCCATTTTGCAGTGATTTTTCAGTATCTGCAACAAAATAATTTCGACCTGCATATTTTATTTTTCCTGCTTCTTCGCCAATAGATTTTGCGGTATTCAGCGATGCTGTTTTTTTGCGATTTCCATCAATAAAATAATTTGTAAAACCGCGCGAAAACGACAAATCAACATCAGGTTCAAACATCAATATTGTCGTACCTGATGATGCTTTTTCATAATCCTGATTTGTATTCAAAAAATCATCCAGCCGTTTGCGATAATATGCAACAACATTTTTCACGTAACTTGCATCTTTGAGCCGTCCTTCGATTTTAAATGATGAAATTCCTGCTCGAATCAAATCATCCAAATATGCTGACAGATTCAAATCTTTCAGCGACAGCAAATGTTTGTTCCTTACGACTGTTTTTCCGTTTTTATCAACCAAGTCATATTTTGAGCGGCAAGGTTGAGCGCAGCAGCCTCGATTTGCGCTGCGTCCGGTAAGCGCGCAACTTAAATAGCATTGTCCGCTGTAACTCACGCAAAGTGAACCGTGAACAAAAAATTCCAGTTCGATATTTGTACGTTTTGCAATTTCTGTAATTTGCATCAACGATAATTCTCGTGCTAAAATAACTCTGTCAAAACCGACATCTTCGAGAAATTTGACCTGTTCCGCTGTTTGATTGTTTGCCTGTGTTGATGCAAAAAGCGGAATTGGAGGCAAATCCATTTCGAGCAGCGACATGTCCTGAATTATCAAAGCATCGCAACCGATATTGTATGCATCAACAGCAAGTTGCCGTGCCTGTTCAAGTTCGTTTTCATACACAACAGTATTTTCGGCTACGTAAACTTTTGCATAATATCGGTGAGCGTATTTCACTAATTTTTCTATATCTTCAATGGAATTTGCTGCAGATTCCCTTGCGCCGAAACTATTTGCTCCAATATAAACGGCATCTGCGCCATGGTCAATTGCCGTTTTTCCGAGTTCAATATTTTTTGCAGGAGCAAGGAGTTCTAATTTTCGCATTTTTTTTGAATTAAAAAACCTCATAATTATTATGAGGTTTTCGTTACAAATTTTCAAACAAACTAATATAGAAAGTTCTATATTATTTACAAACTACTTTCATTTGTGCCTGTGCATTGGCGCTAAGTTTTGGATCGTTTACTTTTTTATAATTTTGGCAGGCTTTTGCGTTATTTCCGTTTTGCTGATATGCCGCGCCCAAATAATAATAAGCTTGCGCCGATTCTTTCAATGCAACGCATTTTTCCAATGCGTCAATAGCATTTTTATACTGTTTAAGCTGCGAACACGATACGCCGAGTATCAAATAAGCGCTTTCGCTTTCCGAATTGTATGCGATTGCCTGTTTTGATTTTTCTGCGGCAGTTTTATAATCTTTTGCCTTTTGTGCGGTTTGTGCTTCTTTCAAATATGTTGCGGCTATATATTTGTTTATTTTTTCAATGGCTTCGTTATCGCCTGTTTTGGAAATAGTTTCAACGGCTTTGGCAAATTCTCCGTTTTTGGCGTAATTATTAGCCTGCACGGAATATACCGAATTTATTTTTTCTGTTACGCTTTCTTTGGTAATATCTGTATTTCCATATTTTTGCGCTGCCGTAAGTGATTTGTTATAATAATCAACCGCTTCATCGTATTTGCCTTCATTTGCCATAGAACCTGCAATAACCGAATATGAAAATGGAATCATCTTTTTACAGTTTGCTTTTATTCCGTCCACAGTTTCGGTTGCTTCTTCGTCAATAACTGCAATTGCAGCCGTGTATGCGGCTTCCAAATCAACAATAGCCTGTTGATAATTTTCTGCCTCGAATGCCTCACTTCCTTTGTTAAACTGTTCTACAACAGCATTAATGTCTTGAGCTTTTGCTCCAAACGAAATTACCAGTGCAAATAATGGTAATAATAAAAATTTCACCTGTTTCATTTTATACTTGTTTAATTAATTAATAATATATTTAGTCGCAATATTACAAACTTTATACCAAACTGCAAAATACAGATAGTTGCTTACTGACTTTTGTGAGATATAACATGTTGAAATTAATGTATTTATATTCAAATAAAAAAATATTAAATTTTAAATATTTTTTAAAATGCCGTTAATTTTTGAATTAAAATATTAGGACATTGAGAATTTGATTCTGCATATTTGGCTATTTTTTTATCCAGATACCTGTAATTTCGCCAAATACTAATTTATGATATTCTTTGGCTTCTTCAAAACCTCCCTGTATGAAATTTCTGTCTTCCTGATTAAAAAAATCGTTGGGATTTACAGTTGTTAGTTCCGTTAATTTACATTCAAACACCAGACGCGCTTCTTTGTAAGTCATATTTCCGCTTGGAGTTTGAACGGGCGTAAGTGTTGTTTCTTTCATTTTGTCTGTGTTGCGTCCGCTTTTGCTTCCGAAAAACAAAACCTGTTCTTTATATTCTTCGGGAAAATATGACATGGTGTAGGTGTGTTCATTTTTGATAATTTCGAGCGTATAACGGTTTGCCCGCAACATGCACCACGTTACAGGTTTATTAAACAAAATTCCTGCTCCTCCCCAACTTGCAGCCATTGAATTGAAACCTGATTCGTTGCCAGATGTAATCACAGTAATGTCCTTACCTACCAATTTAAATACATTATCGCCTGTTTCTTCTGCAGAAATGGCTGTAAACAATTGCTCAAAATTCATATCTTTTATGTTTTTTGATTCTGCGTTTTGCGTGTCGGTATTTTTCTTTTCCTGACCTGTACACGACAGGCAAAACAATACGCTTAATAATAAAAATACTTTTTTCATGTTTTAATCATTTTTAATTAATCAATATTTTTTTGCAAATTTATATGATTTTTTTGAATTATCTTCATTTGCTCAAAATATCCAGTTCTACTGTTTGAAAAGTTAATAATGTTACAATATCTCAAATGAACACAAAATGAAATGTTGAAATGGTTCTATTAAATTGTGCCATGTTTTTCAGGAAAACCCGACAATATGTCATTTTCTGACATGAAATCTTTACAATTTCCTGAAAAAATTTCCGTATTTTTGGCATAATATATTTTGGCATACTTTCTGATAATTCATTTGCAACTGAAATAAATAGAAATAATAAATATTATAAACAAACAAATTAATAAATTAATTTAAAATAGAATCAATATGAGCAAACAAATTAACATTAAACCATTGGCAGACAGAGTGGTAATAGAACCAAAAGCTGCCGAAGAAAGAACAGCAAGCGGAATTTATATTCCCGACACGGCAAAAGAAAAACCGCAACGCGGAATAATTATTGCAACAGGTAACGGCACAAAAGATGTTGTAATGGAAGTGAAAGCAGGCGATGAAGTGCTTTATGGCAAATACGCAGGCACAGAGTTGAATATCGACGGAGTTGATTATCTTATCATGAAACAAAGCGATATTTTGGCAATAGTTTAAATCATTTATTAATATATTTATTAAAATTTAATCAAATAAAATTATGGCAAAAGAAATAAAATTTAATATCGAAGCACGCAGCCTTTTGAAAGAAGGCGTTGATATGCTTGCAAATGCAGTAAAAGTTACATTAGGTCCGAAAGGTCGTAATGTTGTTATTGATAAAAAATTCGGCGCTCCTCAAATTACCAAGGACGGCGTTACTGTAGCAAAAGAAATTGAAGCCGAAGACCGCTTCACAAACATGGGCGCTCAAATGGTACGAGAAGTTGCCTCTAAAACAGCCGACAATGCAGGCGATGGCACAACAACGGCAACAGTTTTGGCTCAGGCAATAATCACCGAAGGATTGAAAAACGTTACGGCAGGAGCAAACCCAATGGATTTGAAACGTGGAATAGACAAAGCGGTGGCGGCAGTTGTGGAAAGTTTGAAAAAACAAACTCAGGAAGTAGGCAATAATATTGAAAAAATCGAACAGGTAGCAACCGTATCATCCAATAATGATACTACCATCGGAAAACTTATTGCCGAAGCGTTCAAAAAAGTAAAAAAAGAAGGCGTTATCACAGTTGAAGAAGCCAAAGGTACAGAAACAACAGTAGAAATTGTAGAAGGCATGCAATTCGACCGTGGCTATATTTCTCCGTATTTCATTACAAATCCAGAAAAAATGGAAGCCGTTCTCGAAAATCCTTACATTCTGCTGACAGATAAAAAGATTTCGACAATGAAAGACCTTCTTCCAATATTAGAACCTATAGCTCAAAACGGACGTTCGCTGCTTATCATTGCCGAAGATGTTGATGGAGAAGCAATGACGACATTAGTTGTTAACAAACTTCGCGGCACAATTAAAATTGCAGCAATAAAAGCTCCCGGCTTCGGCGACCGCCGCAAAGCAATGCTCGAAGATATTGCAATACTTACAGGCGGTACGGTTATAAGCGAAGAACGCGGACTGAAACTTGAATCTACAACTGTAGAAATGCTTGGCTCATGCGAAAAAATCACTATAGACAAGGAAAATACAACCATAGTAAACGGTACGGGAAAGAAAGAAGATATTGTGAAACGAATTGAACAAATTCGTACAGAAATGTCGCTTACAACGTCCGATTACGATCGTGAAAAACTTCAGGAACGTCTTGCAAAAATGTCGGGCGGCGTTGCAGTGCTTTATGTAGGCGCAGCAAGCGAAGTAGAAATGAAAGAAAAGAAAGACCGCGTTGACGATGCCTTAAACGCAACACGCGCAGCTGCCGAAGAAGGCATTGTTGCAGGCGGCGGCGTTGCATATATTCGCGCAATTCGTGAACTTGAAGTACTTGAAGGCGCAAACAGAGATGAAAATACAGGTATTAAAATTGTGAAACGCGCAATAGAAGAACCACTTCGCATAATTGCCGAAAATGCAGGCGTTGAAGGTTCAATAGTAATACAAAAAGTGAAAGAAGGCAAAGACAGCTTCGGCTATAATGCACGTACAGATGTGTACGAAGATCTTTATGAAGCAGGCGTTATAGATCCAACAAAAGTTACGCGTATTGCTTTGGAAAATGCAGCATCTGTTGCAGGAATGTTTTTGACAACAGAATGTGTTTTGGCTGAAAAGAAAGAAGAAAATCCTGCGCCAATGGGCGGCGCGCCAGGAATGGGCGGCATGGGAGGAATGATGTAACAGTCAAAATACCAAATTATACTGAAAGCCCTGAAACAACAGGGCTTTTTTATTTTAAATCCGTTAAGTTTTGATCAGTTTGCTCATAATCGATTTTTTTTGTATAATTTCGCAAAACAATATTGTGTATATAGCGTTTGAAAATATTATAAATGCAATAAATTAAACATAATAATAAAACAGATAATTTACAATGAATACAGTTATTTTAATCCTGCTTGGACTGTTGTTAATTACAGCCATCGTCAATCTTTGGTTATCTATACGGAATCGTCCCGATAATAATAAAGATATCAAAGAGTTTATTATCACTCTTAAAGACAGTCTATCTAAAATAGATTCGCTTATTCGCGAAGAATTTGGAACAAACAGAAATGAAAATCAAAACGCATTTAGAAACAATCGCGAAGAATTAAACAGTTCGTTCAAACTGTTGGGCGAGACACTTACAAAGACAGTTACCGATCTTGCCGGCGCACAGCGGAATCAGTTTGAATCCTACTCTAACCGGCTCGCTGAACTGTCGAAATCGTTTGACGAAAAAACCAAAAATCTGATTTTGCAGTCCGAAAATACAGCCAAAGAAAACCGCAGCGAATTAAACAGTTCATTCAAACTCTTGGGCGAGGCGCTGACCAAAACAGTTACCGATCTTGCCGGCGCACAGCGAAATCAGTTTGAATCCTACTCAAACCGGCTTGCGGAACTGTCGAAATCGTTTGACGAAAAAACCAAAAATCTGCAGGAACAGCTCGAAAAATCGGCAAAGGAAAACCGCGCCGAACAGAGCGCTTCGCTAAAGTCGTTTGAAGATAAATTTACTGTGAACGTCAAAGATTTTAACGATTTGCAGAAACAAAAATTCGACGATCTGGTCAATCGACAGGATGCCGTAAAAAAAGAAACGGAAATCAAACTGAAAGAAATCAGAGACACTGTCGAAGGCAAACTCACCAATCTGCAGGACGACAATAATAAGAAACTCGAAGAAATGCGCAAAACCGTTGACGAAAAATTGCAGGAAAGCGTAGAAAAACGTTTCAACGAATCGTTTAAATTAATCAACGAACGTCTCGAAGCCGTACACAAAGGTCTCGGCGAAATGCAAACCCTTGCCACCGGCGTCGGCGACCTTAAAAAAGCGCTCACTAACGTGAAAACACGCGGAACATTCGGCGAAGTGCAACTCGGCGCTATTTTGGAACAAGTGCTGTCGCCCGAACAGTATGTCAAAAACGACCACCCCGACGACGACCGCAAAGTCGTGGAATATTCAATTAAATTGCCGGGTAAACACGACGACGGCGAACCGGTGCTGCTGCCGATCGATTCCAAGTTTCCGATGGAAGATTATCAGCGATTAATCGACGCGTATGAAAACCGTCCTGAAATGGTCGATTCGTTTGGAAAACAATTCGAAAATTCGGTGCGAAACTGCGCAAAAGATATTTGTGAAAAATATATCAAACCGCCGAAAACTACCGATTTTGCCATTTTATTTGTCCCTATCGAAGGATTGTATGCCGAAATTTTGCGCCGTCCGGGATTTTTCGAAACTCTGCAACAGAATTTTCATGTACTGGTAGTCGGTCCAACCAATTTAGTGGCATTTTTGAGTAGCCTTCAAATGGGTTTCCGGACATTGGCTATCGAAAAACGTTCCAGCGAAGTATGGGAAATCTTGGGAGCGGTGAAAACCGAATTTGGAAATTTCGGCGCCATTCTGGGTAAAACACAGAAAAAATTGCAGGAAGCCGCCAATGTTATCGAAAAAGCCGGCACACGTTCGAGAGCTATCGAACGCAAACTGAGAACGGTGCAGGAACTTCCGCAGGAACAGACCGTCGCCCTGCTCGGCGAAACTGTTGAAATCGAACAGGACGACGAAGAGGAA
>JAISNL010000025.1 GCA_031276235.1 Prevotellaceae bacterium
GTACAAAACAATGTTTTACTTGGAACTCAAGGCAGTTTTGTATGGAATGGATTGAACAGCAAAAAGCAAAAAGTAAACGTTGGGCTTTATATAGTTTATATCGAATATTTTAATTTGCAGGGCAAAATTACCCAAGAAAAGAAAACATGCGTTGTAGCTGTTAGAAAATAAAAAACAGCAAAATATTTTATGTAAATCGTAATTAAAAACTGCATCTGCATTATTCCAGTTTCCTATAATAAAAAAGCTGATGGTCTGGTAACAAATTCGGGTGAAATATTTTTATTAAATCTTTAAGAATTATTTGCGGATTGACAACTCCCGATTCCCAAAAATCATTCCCTCCATGATTATTTAACCGCCTGTTACTGTTATAAACGTTTTTGTTTTTGAACGCCAGTATATCTGCAAGCCTCGCATCAAGATTTTGCAGTTGCCTCAGCAATGTTTCATTGTTTTGATTAATCCACACATCGGCGTCAAGCGCCTTTGCATACACATATTCTATATTCATGGGATTGCTTTCTTTGCCGCCTTGCGTTTCGGCTTCAAAAATATATTCGCCGCCTGCATCTTTAAGCAAATTTATTGCCGCCGAGTTTACGGCAGGAAGATACCAAACATCTCTGTACGGCGCATTTATCAACACTTTGGGCTTTGAATTTGCTTTGCTGGCAAGTTGCTGCAATGCCTGATATTCATATTCTATATTTTTAAATTTTTCAATCGTTTTTTCTTCTTCATCGAAAAATGCGGCGACAGCAATCATCCATTCGGCTTTTGCAAGCGGAGTATTTTCAAGATATTCGCCTATATAAACGAGTTTGATTCCCATTTCAGCAAGTTTGGCTTCTGTTTTGCCAAGTTCGCCATCAATGCCGTATGCAAATATTACATCCGGTTTCAGCGCGGCTATCGCTTCATACGAAAGATAATTTTCGTATCCAACATCTACCGTCAGGCTACCGGCTATTCTTTGCCTTACATTTTCGCTTGAAATATAATCCTGCCCCGATACGCCTGCGATTTTGTCTGCTTTGCCGATAAAATCAACAAAGGCAACATGCGTTGACGATAAACAAATAATGCGCTCGACGGGAATTTTCACCGAGCGCTCATCACTGTTTTCGCTGTGCGTAAGCGTGTATGCAAACTGTACGTTGCTTGAGCCTTGCCACGGATTGCGTACAATCAGCCGCTTGTCATCGCCTGCCTGTTCAATAACAAACCGTTCAGAATATGATGGCTGATAACAAATTTCGTACCGTTTGCCGTCTTCTGCGTTTTTTTCGGTATTTTGCCGACAGGCGGCAACAAGCAACATGCCGGCAACAGAATACCAAAAAACGAGTTTACCGTTCATTTTATATTATCGGCTCGCCAATCATTCCGCTTACAAGGAATACCAGCGCCACGCCAAGAATTGCGTACAGTTCGGGGAAAGCGGCAAGTATAAGAGTATTGCCAAGCACTTTGTGTCCGTTGCCGATGGCGGTAATACCGTTTGCGCAAATCTGTCCCTGCTTGATTGCGCTGAACAGGCAAACAATTCCTACCGCAATACCTGCGCCCAGAATTGCCGCGCCTTGAAGCAAAGTCATGTTTGCCGTTAAAAATCCCGACAGCAGGTAATATCCTGCAAAGCCGTAAAGTCCCTGAGTACTCGGAAGAGCCGCAAGCATCATGCAACTGCCGAAAACGCTGCTGTCTTTTTTAATTGCGCCAATAGCGGCGTTGCCTGCAATAGATGTTCCGTAACAACTTGCAATACCCGAGAGTCCAACCATTAATGCTACACCAATGTAAGCTAATAAAATAGGTTCCATAATTTTTTACTTTTTTTTAATTTTTACTTTAATTCTTTTGTTTATTAATTTAATTATATATTATGTTATAATTGTCTGTTTTTTGATTTTTAATAGTTCAATTTTGAAAAATATTTATCAATGTTCAATTTATTTCATGCAGCGCTGTTTATTTTTATCTCCGTCGTGGCGGATAGTCGCGCCAGACGGCGGCAAAACATATCTGCGGGACTCGTTCGGAATTTCCGAATAAATAAATCCGCCGTGCATCTCTCGTTCGGAATTTCCGAATAAATAAATCTGCCGTGCATCTCTCGTTCGGAATTTCCGAACAGGTAAAACATGTCTGCAAACCTCAGCCCTTTCATGGGAGCGCTCTTATTATTATTTTTTTTCGCTGTATTCATTATTCTTTCATTCCAAGGGTTGTTTTACTTCCTTTCTCAACGAGGCGCTGCTTTTTTTCAGCGGAGTAAAAGCTCTTTGTCCTGCTTCAAATCCTGCATTTTTATAAAACTCTACAAAGGTTAAACGCATCGGGTGTACAAATGCGCCAAGCGCCGACATTCCCAAATTCAAGGCGTGTCCTATTGTTAAAATTATAATCATCACCAACTGTTTTGCTACAATAATATCGGGACTCATTCCTGTTGCCAGACTGTTGAATACCATTGCCAACACCGAACCCGACAGTCCAAGCGCAAAAAGCCTCAGATATGATAGGGTATCTCCCAAAATTCCCGTAACATCGTTGTAGGTATTCCACAGCCCTGCGCCGAAATTTGCAAGCGGATTTTTGCCGGGCGAATTGCAGAAGAACATAAAAAACAGTCCCAGCCCCATCGCGCTCCAAAATATTTCGCTTCCGAAGGGAATTGTCAGTCCGAGTTTGGGAACTGCTAACTTTGCCGTAATTAGTGATATTAGAACCAGCATCCAGCCTATGGTTGACAGGGCATGAGGGAAACCGAAATATTTTGCTTTTCCGTATGCTTTTATTCCCATAGCCAGCAATAAATGCACTACGCCCGTGGCGATAGCAAAATAGAACAGGTTTTGCGATTCGAGGAACATGTCTCTGTAGGGTTCGAGCAGTTGAAAATTGCCGATTGATACGCCAAAAAACGAGCCTGTGGCAATTCCGAACATCAGCGTTGACAGCCCGCACCAGAACGCCAGCCATCCAAGGCTGCGAACAACCGCATTTTTCATTTTTTTGGCTATAAGCAGTCCCAGCATCAGAAATATCATTCCGTAGCCGCCATCGCAAAGGCAAAATCCGAAAAAGAAAATATAGAAAGGCGCACAGTATGGCGTCATGTCTGTTGTGCCGTATTTCGGCAAAGTATAAAACTGTTCTATAAATTCAAACAGCCGCGCAAATCGGTTGTTTTTCAGTTTCACAGGCGTATTGTCGTCTGGCGCGGGTTTTTCTTTTATGAAGAATGCGCTTGATGCGTTAAGCAAATTTTCTACTTCGCGCTGGCTTTCGGCGGTTGCCCAACCTTCGAGCAGTATCAGTTTTCCTTCGGCGGCTTCTTCGCCGCTGTTCGCTGCTTTCGACAGGTGCAAATTGTCGGAAAGACATTCGCTTTCGGCAATAAAATCATCAATATAAGCAATGCTTCGGTTGATAATATTTTGCTGATTTTCTATTTCTGCTGCAATCTGGCTGATATTTTCACGAGCCTGCCTGTAAGTCATCGCAGGCGGCTTCAATTCGGGCAAATCAAATTCAAAACTTTCGGAAGTCGGCGCAGCTATTACGAAACAGGTTTTTTTGTCGATACTGTTTATTTCGGTAATAGAATATTTTTCGTTCCAGCGGTTTTTAAATTCTTCAAACCGTTTTTCGCTCAGTTCGTAAAAGTGCAGCGTTATTCCCGCTTTTTTGAGGGCTTCGATATAATTTGCATCAAAGTCGCCCCATGCGGCAAGTTCGTCCGCTTCTTTGGATGTTTTGTCCAGTTCTGTTTTTAATTTTGCGAGTTTTTCTCTTGCACTTTGATAAATTTCCAAAGCCTTTTCAGGCGTAAGGTTTTTTGCATGATTTTGTTTATTTTTTTGTTCTGCGGCAATAGATTTCAGTTGTTGCGCCGCCTGCCTGTAATGATTTATTTTTTCTACAAGGTTTCGTTCTTCGTTGTTTGCTTTCCAAGACGAAACGGTTACATCAACCAGTCCGAGTTCCTGCAACTGTTGCAAAAACGGCTGATAATCCTTATAGAAAACAATCATTGAATATTTCATCATCGGAACTATCATTTTGTTTCTTCCTCCATTTTTTCGTGTCTGTCCTTTACTATTTTTTGGGATGCTTTCGATAGATTTTCTTCGTCTTCGACAAAGCGTTTTATTTTAAGAATCGCTTCCCTGTATCCGGGTATCTGAACTTTTTCATAAAGATTTACCTTTTGAGTTGTTTTTTTGCGCGTAAAATCCAGAAGACGCACTTTTTCGTCAACAAATTCGCGTTCCAGCCCCAAACGCGCAAGGTCTTTAAGAATAGCTACGCCTTCGGCATACCATAGCGGCTTGCTGAAAAGATTAAACGGTTTAAGCGAAAATTTCACATCTTCGATTACAGGTATTTTTACTCCCGCTATTTTCATGGTTTTAATATCAACATCATCAATTGAGACAAGTCCCGGCTCAAATTCAACCCACAATGCCGACATTTGGTCGTATGAATTGATTTTGTGCGACAGTTCGGCATTTATTGCATCTGCTTTGTCTTTCGCTTTTTTTACTTCCATGCGCAACGCCGATTCTTTGCTTTTGATTGTAGGCAAAGCCTTTTCGCGTACTTTCAGTTGCTTGTTCAGGTCGTTAAGAGATGTTTTATTGTATTGATATTTAATAGCCATTTAATTTTTGTTTTTAATGTTTTCTCGTTTATTTGTATTCCGTACTTCGATTTCCATTAAATTTATAACCTTTACAAATTACTTTATAAACTTATAAATTTTTCCAGTATTTATCCATCAAATCCTGCTTAATTGCAACTTCGGTTTGGCTGAAATATTTGCCGAACAAAGTCCACGTTCTATCAAGCATTTCTGTTGTATTGATATTAATATCTATTGATAATATGTTTTCCGAGTAATCTTTTGCAAATTTCAAAGCCCTTTCGTCATAATCGGTAAGGTCAAAACCGTTTTCCATTTTTGTTTTTGCATTCGAAGCATCGGCATACAGACGTATTGCAGCATTCATCACTTGCGGATGGTCTTCGCGCGTTTGCTTGCCTATAACTAACTGCTTCAGGCGAGAGAGGCTGCGGAACGGGTCGATGATAACTTTTCCCGTGTCGCTGTCTTTTCGCAAATACAACTGCCCTTCTGTAATATATCCGGTATTGTCGGGAATAGCGTGTGTAATATCGCCGCCGCTTAATGTTGTAACTGCAATTATTGTAATTGAACCGCCATCGGGCAGTTGCACTGCTTTTTCGTAGATTTTCGCCAAATCCGAATAAAGCGAACCGGGCATACTGTCTTTTGATGGTATTTGATCCATGCGGTTAGAAACTATGGAAAGCGCATCTGCATACAAAGTCATGTCGGTAAGCAGCACAAGAACTTTTTCGTTTTTATCAACTGCAAAATATTCGGCGGCGGCAAGCGCCATATCGGGAATCAACAATCGCTCTACAGGCGGATTTTCGGTTGTGTTGACAAAACATATAATTTTGTCAAGCGCGCCCGCATTTTCAAACGATTTTTTAAAAAACAGAAAATCATCATTCGACAGCCCCATTCCGCCGAGAATAATCTTATCTACCTGAGCGCGCAGGGCAACCAGCGCCATTACATTGTTGTAGGGCTGGTCGGGGTCGGCAAAGAATGGTATTTTTTGTCCCGACACAAGAGTATTGTTAAGGTCGATACCTGCAATTCCCGTAGGAATGATTTGCGAAGGCTGCTTGCGGCGAAACGGATTTACCGATGGTCCGCCTATTTCGCGTTTTTCGCCATCCGGTTCAACTCCTCCATCAATAGGTTTGCCGTAGGCGTTGAAAAAACGTCCTGCCAAATCATCGCTCACTTTAAGTGTAGGCGGTTCGCCCATAAATACAACTTCGGCATTGGTAGGAATGCCTTCGGTGCCGGCAAACACTTGTAACGATACAAGGTTGCCATCAATTTTTATTACCTGAGCCAAACGCCCGTCAACGGTTGCAAGTTCATCGTTTGTAATGTTTTGTGCGTGCAAACTTACAGTGGCTTTAGTAATTGCTTCGAGCTTTGTATAAATTTTTTGAAATGCTTTTGCCATATATTTTTGTTTTTTATTTTAATGTTTCACAATAATTGTCTGTTCTTTTATGTGTTAATATTCAGTTTAAAAAATTATTAATTTAACAGTCGACTTGCTTTTGTCAACATGCGCGAAAATATACTCCATTCTGTCAATATATTTCCGACAGAAACAGTCGCAATCCTGACCTACTTCTGAATATTTCTGAAAGAAACAGTCGCAATCCTGACTTACTTCTGAATATTTCTGAAAGAAACAGTCGCAATCCTGACCTACTTCTGAATATTTCTGAAAGAAACAGTCGCAATCCTGACTTACTTCTGAATATTTCTGAAAGAAACAGTCGCAATCCTGACTTACTTCTGAATATTTCTGAAAGAAACAGTCGCAATCCTGACTTACTTCTGAATATTTCTGACAGAAACAGTCGCAATCCTGACTTACTTCTGAATATTTCTGACAGAGGTCGGGTTCTAAAATTACCTTTTGTGCAAAAATGTTTACTGCTATCAGTAAATTCAGTCCTAATAATATAATTTTTTTCATAATTATTTTCTTTTATGTGTTAATATTCGGTTTTAAAAGTTATTAATTTACCAGTCGGCTTGCTTTTGTCTTCGTTGCAACGAACAAGGGCGTTTTCATATCGGCGAAAGCAATTAACGCCAAGTCTGCCGGCTTTGGTATCGTTGTTTTGCTTTAATATGAGATATTCCGCTGCCATTTATATCATTTTATTATCACGAACTGATTTTTGCGGCATTAATTTTAATGATATGTTCTATTCTGTTCGTCTTTCGTTGATGTGTTCGTTCAAGCGGGCTTCGTATTTTTTGAATTCGTCGCTTTGGAATACGCTGTAATTCATTTGGCGCATATTATTGATTATATGTTTATAAAAATCTATACATTCGTTAAAGTTATCGAATGAAAATTTTGTTCTGCATATATCAAGCGCTTTTTCAAACATAAATTGCTGTCGTTTGAGCGGGGCTGAAGCATCTATGGCATCAAAGGCATCCTGTTGCAGGATTACGTAATCAATAAGTTCAGATTTCCAGAATCGGTCGTGATATTCGATTGGCACGCTGTCGTCTCCCAGAATGTTTATCTGTTCGTATGCTTCGCGTCCGCGCAGAACTATATTTTTTCCTTCGCTTACGTTTGCCGTCCAGTTTGCGCTGATAGTTTTGTTGAGGTATTCGCAAATTTCGGGATATTCGAGATATTTTGAGTAACTGTCCACAGGGTCAACTGCCGGATAGCGCTTACTGTCGGCTCGGCTTTGCGCCAGTGCGTAGAAGCAGCGCGCCGCTTTTTTTGTTGATTCTGTTACAGGTTCTTTCAGATTTCCTCCGGCAGGCGATACCGTACCGATAAAAGTAACCGAGCCTGTCTGCCCGTTGTTGAGATACACGAGACCTGCACGCGAGTAGAAGTTTGAAATAATTGCCGACAAATCCATTGGGAAGGCGTCTGCTCCCGGAAGTTCTTCAAGTCTGTTGCTCATTTCGCGTAAAGCCTGCGCCCATCTCGATGTTGAGTCGGCAAGCAAAAGTATTTTGAAACCCATTGCGCGGTAATATTCGGCTATGGTCATTGCCGTATAAACCGATGCTTCGCGTGCTGAAACGGGCATGTTTGATGTGTTGCATATAATAATTGTTCGTTCCATCAGTTTGCGACCTGTTCTGGGGTCGTCGAGTTCGGGAAATTCGGTAAATATTTCAACAACTTCGTTGGCTCGTTCTCCGCAGGCTGCGTTTATTATAATATCGGCGTCAGCCTGTTTTGCCAGAGCGTGCTGCAACACGGTTTTTCCGCAGCCAAACGGGCCGGGAATAAATCCTGTTCCGCCTTCGGCAATGGGATTGAATGTGTCGATAATGCGTACTCCCGTTTCCATTATTTTGAACGGGCGCGGTTTTTCCTTGTATGCAGTAATAGCCCGCTTCACTGGCCAGCGCTGCACCATTGTTATTTCGTGGTCGTTGCCGTTTTCATCTGTAATAACGGCGATTCTGTCGCTGATTTTATACATGCCTTCTTCTGCAATGCTTTTCACCTTGTATTTGCCTTGCAGTTTGAACGGCACCATAATTTTATGTTTCAGCCATCCTTCGGTAACTTCGCCCAGCCAGTCTGCGGCTATTACTTCATCTCCGTTTTTTGCTGTAGGCGTAAAATCCCATTCTCTGTTCCAGTCAAGCGGGCTTGTATATTCGCCGCGTTTCAGAAATACGCCTGTCATTGATGCCAGATTGTTTTGCAAGCCGTCGTAATTGCTTGACAGCAATCCTGGTCCGAGCGTGGCTTCAAGCATGTGTCCCTGAAATTCCACTTCGCTGCCTACGCTTAATCCGCGGGTACTTTCATATACCTGTACCTGTACTTTTTCGCCGTCAACTTTTATAACGTCAGCCATCAATTTTATATTGCCAAGTTTGATATAGCAAACTTCGTTTTGTGCAACCGGTCCGTCAACTTTTACCGACACAAGATTGGCAATGATTCTTGTTACTTTTCCTGTTGTGTTCATTTATATTTTTTGATTTTTTATTTCGTTATTTTTAATATCTTTTTTATTAAAAACCTTTTGTGTGTCGCAGGTTTTCATCAGGTCTCCTATCAGTTTTTTGAACATTTCTTTGCCTTTTTGCCTGTCGAGCGACAGCCAGCGTTCTGCAATATCCGCTTTTTGCATAAACGACAAAACGGCATCGATGTCAAAATAATTATAAACTGAAAATTCGTCTATTTTTTCCCATCTGAACAGGTCAATTTTCAGTTCGCGTTCGCAGGCATCCTGTATTTCGGCTATTTGCACTATTCTGTGCATCCAGTCTATTTCGCTGCTCAAACTGAAATCGGCAGCCGTGCTTTTGGCAAGTATTTCGGCATGTTGCCCAACAAAATAAGCGGATGCATCTATTTGCAAACGTCGTGCAATTATTGCCGCCTGTATGTTGCGCAAATCTCTGTCAAACGTAAACCACTGTTGTATGAACCTGTTTTTCATTTTCAGCGTTTCATCATAAAACAATGTTTGCAGCAGGTTTTCTCTGTCGCGTTCGTACAGTTTCAGAATGTCGTCGGGGTAATCTTCATTTTTATCGTTTTCAAAAATTTCGATAAAGTCGTGCATGTATTTCGGCAAACCGCAACGGTTTGTGATTTTTTCAGCAAGTGTGTTCTGTTCAAAATTTCCTTTATTGTTAAAGGCGATGTTTTTCTTCAGCAAGGTATTGAGAAGGTTTTGATTGTCGTAAGGATAAAACAGCGCTTTCACAAGTTCGTAATCGGAGGGATGTATGCTTTCCTTAATTTCGTTGCGCAATGCGGCAAAATCAATTTTTTTTGCATCGAAATCGGTTATCAATTCCGGCAAACCTGATACAAGGCAGGGATATTCTCGTTTCATAATCAACGTGTTTTTTATTCTATCCGAACAGCAGCTGTTTCATTTTCGGACGCATGTATTCGCTGAAAAGATTCAAAAAATCCTGTTCTGTAAAACTTATGTAATATCCGTTGTTTTTTGCTGCAATTCTGAAGCCCGATTTTATGTTTTTGGAAAAAGTAAATTCGGTTTTGCCTTCATTAAGCTGCTTTATTGCAGAACTGTGTATAAACTGTTCAAATTCTTTTTGCTTTGCTTCGGGCAGTAAAATACTTAATTCTGTCGTACTTTGGCTGTCGATTTTGAAATTTTCAACGGCGGTTTTTATCAGAGACTGCACAAAGGCTACATCGTTCATCGATGCGTTTGCAGGCGGAATAACTGTTTGTGCCGTAATCAAAGTTTCCACGCTTTGTTTAATCTGCGCAATTACCTGACGCGCGACCATAGCGATTTCTGCATCTGCGTTTTTTTTGGTTTCTGCCGCTGATTTGTTTGCCGCATCTATTATTGATTCTGCCTGCTGTCGGGCATCGTCCACAATTTTTTTTGCTTCGGCTTTGGCGTTTGCCAAAAGTTCTTCGGCTTCGTTTTGTCCTTTCGACAAACCTTCTTTGTATAATTTTTCCGTTAATTCTTGGAGTTTGTTTTGCATATAATTTATTAAAATAAAGTTAGGAATTTGGCGCAAATTTACATTAAAATTTCGTATTGGCAAACGAAAATAAAAATCAATACGGAATAAACAAGTATGAAAATTTTGATTTAGTTTGATGGAAAAAAGTTGAAAGTTATTTTTTTCATTCTTCACTTCTCTGGATTGCTTCGTCGCTACACTCCTCGCAATGACTGCCCAACTTCCGACTGTCAGCAACGCTGTCGAACACAATCCAGAAGAGTTAAGAGCGAAAAATAACTGTCAACTTTTAACTGCCAACTTTAGGTATTGTTATTTTTACCGTTACGTCATTTCCCGTTCTGTTCAAATTAATACGGATTATGCTGCCTGATTTAGGATTTTCGCGTATTATCGCTTCGGCAATATTGTCTTCCAGATAATGTTGTATTGCTCGTTTCAGAGGTCGCGCTCCCAATTGTACATCATATCCCTGTTTGGCGATAAATGTTTTTGCTTTGTCGGTCAATTTTATTTCGTATCCCAGATTAATTATGCGTTTGAATAATATTTTCAATTCAATATCAATAATTGCATGAATATTGTCGAGAGTCAGCATGTTGAATATTATGGCATCATCAACTCTGTTTAGAAATTCGGGAGCAAATGTTTGTTCAAGCGATTTTTTGATTATGCTTTTTGCATTTTCATCAACAGTTTGGGTTTTGTCTGCAATTGCCGAGAATCCTATTCCCTGTCCCAGATTTTTTACCTGACGGCTTCCAATATTGGAAGTCATAATCACAATTGTATTGCGGAAATCTACTTTTCGTCCTATGCTGTCGGTCAGCGTTCCTTCGTCTAAAAGTTGCAGCAGCAAATTGAATACGTCTGGATGCGCTTTTTCTATTTCGTCAAGCAAAACAACGGAATAAGGTTTTCGTCTAACGGCTTCTGTAAGTTGTCCTCCTTCGCCGTATCCTACATATCCCGGAGGCGCTCCTATAAGTCGGCTCACTGCAAATTTTTCCATGTATTCGCTCATATCTATGCGAATAAGATTGTCGTCGCTGCCGAATAAATATTGGGCAATAACTTTTGCAAGTTGAGTTTTGCCTACGCCTGTTGGTCCTAAAAATATAAATGTTCCTATCGGGCGGTTAGGGTCTTTTAATCCTGCGCGATTTCGCTGTATGGCTTTGGTGATTTTTGAAATGGCATCGTCCTGTCCTATTACTTTACCTTTCAGTTCGTCAACCATTTTAAGCAACTGTTTACTTTCGTTCTGCGCGATTCGCTGTACGGGAATATTTGTTATCATTGAAACGACTTCGGCAACTTTGTGTTCGTCAACTACAGCTCGATTTGAATTGTTTTTTTCTTCCCATGTTTTGAGGTTTGCATCCAGTTTTGCAGTCATACTTTCTTCCTGTTCGCGTAATTTTTTTGCATCAAAATATCGTTTTTCTGTGATGGCTGCAGCTTTTTCGCGTTTTATTTTTGCTATTTTGTTTTCGAGTGCAATAATGTTTTTCGGCATTGCCGTATTTGCTACATGTGTGCGTGCGCCTGCTTCGTCAAGCGCATCGATAGCCTTGTCGGGCAAACATCTGTCGCTGATATAACGCATTGTAAGCATAACGCATGCTTTCACGGCTTCGGGCGTATATGTTACCTTATGATGGTCTTCGTATTTCTGTTTTATGTTTGTTAATATGTCTATTGTTTCTTCAACGGTTGTAGGTTCAATTATTATTTTCTGAAATCGGCGTTCAAGCGCTCCGTCGCTTTCAATGCTTGTGCGAAATTCGTCGAGTGTTGTTGCGCCTATGCACTGTATTTCGCCGCGAGCCAGCGCCGGCTTTAGCATGTTGGCGGCATCAAGCGTTCCTGCCGGGCTTCCTGCGCCGACAAGAGTATGAATTTCGTCAATAAAAAGTATTATGTTGTCCACTCTTTTTATTTCATTCAGTATTGATTTCATTCGTTCTTCAAATTGCCCGCGATATTTTGTGCCTGCGACAATCGAAGCCAGATCAAGCTGTATCACCCGTTTGTTTTGCAGCAGCCGCGACACTTTGCGTTGAACGATTTGCAATGCAAGTCCTTCGGCGATTGCCGATTTTCCTACTCCCGGTTCGCCTATAAGCACAGGATTGTTTTTCTTTCTGCGGCTCAAAATCTGCGCCAGACGTTCTATTTCCTTTGCTCGCCCTACAATGGGATCAAGTTTACTGTCGTATGCGGCTTGAGTCAGGTCGTATCCAAAATTGTCAAGTACGGGAGTATTGGTTTTGTCTGTTTTATTTGAATGTGAATTATCGGAATTTAGAGGCAATATTATATTTTCATTCTCATTTTCGTCATTATCGTCATCCTGAATATCATTTGTGTGATAATCGCAGATGTTGCCATTATCATCATCCGATTTGCCGAATTTTGGTACAGGTTTGTTGCAAAGTCTGGCTTTTATCATATTTGAATCAATCTTTAATCGGTCAAACTCGATATGTACATTATTGTGCGAAACATTAAGAATGGCAATCAGCAAGTGCGCTGCATTTTCATTGCCTGAATGTCTCATTGATACAGATTCGAGGAAAGTGCGGTTTAATGCTCTGTCGGCTTCGTCAGTTAAATATAATATGTTGTTCTGATTTGGCTGCAAATGCAAATTGTTTCTCACAAGATTTTCCACAGTTTGTTTCAACTGCTTAATATCTGCTCCAAAAGATGAGATAATATCAACGGCAACATTGTTTTTGTGCCGCAATATTCCCAGAAATAAATGTTCAACGCCAATTGCAACATTACCAAGCCGCAGCGCTTCTTCTCTGCTGATGCCCACAATAGTATTCAACTCGTCGGTATATCGGATTTCTATCATAAATTTTGTATTGATTTATAGTGCAAATGTACAAATTAATATTGAAACCGTTCAATAGCCTCTAATTTGGCTGTTTTTCTTTAAACATGCAGAGGCGGTAAGCAAAACATTTTTTTTATATTAATTCGCAAATAAATTACTTTTTATTATTTTTGCAAATATTTTTCTATCTATGTCAAAATTGTCCAAAAATTTGAAAGAACTGTTTTCGTTTACTAATAATGAACGGATTGCTATAATTGTACTTTTTGCTATACTGTTTGCTGTATTTTTATATCCTCATATTAAATCAAAATCAAATATGGATGAGGCTGGTTTTGAAGAATTAAAATTAGCAGTAGATGAATTTGAAAATAGCAAACTGCAGGCAGAAACATCTGAAATGCCAGCAAAACCAAGAAAAAATACGTATAAAAAAACTGAAAAAAAAGAAGAAAATTTTGAATTTGACCCGAATACCGCGGATGAAAATACTTTTGTAAAACTTGGATTTTCGCAAAAACAGGCTGCAACAATCATCAATTATCGCAACAAAGGCGGAAATTTCAAAACGGCGAATGATTTTAAAAAGATGTATGTTGTGAGCGAAGATAATTTCAACAGATTAGCGCCTTATATTAAAATAGCGCCAGATGTAAACCTGCAACCGACAACAACGGAAACGACAAATTCTGCAAATGAAAATTCTGCAACTGCTCGCCCCCGCGTTTTTGTTGAAATTAATTCTGCCGATACCGCCGAACTGAAAAAATTGCGCGGAATAGGTTCGTACTATGCCAGCCGTATTGAGGAATACCGTAATAAACTTGGCGGTTTTGCAGATATTAATCAACTGAAAGAAATTAAGGGAATTGATGATGAACGTTTCGCCATGTTTTCAAATCAGGTGCAAATAGACACATCAAGTATAAACAAATTAAATGTAAACAAATTAACGCCCAAAGAACTTGCACAGCATCCGTATATCAATAATTACACTGCGCGCGGAATAGAACAATATCGCAATTTTGCAGGGAAAATTGAAAATTTGCAACAACTTGTTAAAGAAAAAATACTTACAGACGAGCAGGCTGATAAATTAAAACATTATATCGAATTTTAGGTAATGCACACATTGTATAATGCCACAATCACGCAGAGCAAAACAGGTGAGAGTTGACAGTTGAGAATGTGGGGGCGAAAAATTTTTCACCCAATAAGGATGAAAAAACAGGGCTTACGCCCTGAAATGGCGATATTTGACCCGAAATTTTCATCCGTCTATACGTGTAATCCAATATTTTTATATAAATTTGTAAAAAAATTAAAATGACATTATTGTTTAACTTATTAAGTTTTTTGAAATACCAAAAACAGAAACTAAATAAAAGCCCGAGATATTTGTTTACAAGGCGAGTCATTAGGTTTCTGCAACAGCCTAATATATCTGTTTCTATTGATTTAAAAGAACGAAAGCGACTGATAAAATTTTTGAGTTGGCATTTGATTGAGGTTTTCAATTATTCGTTTATAGATAAGTATATATGGCGGCATGTGAAGGTTGAATTTGATGACAATAACGGATTGTCTTATGTTTACACTGACGAAGGGCATCGATTGTATTTTAAGCGGGGAATGACAAAACAGGAAGTCAACGCAATGTACAATGGTTTATGTTTAGAACAAGACAAATTATCACCTCATAATTATTGTTTTAATGATTTATCAATTAATGAAAATTCTGTTTTTGTTGACGCTGGTGCAGCTGAAGGTAATTTCAGTCTTAAATTTATTAATAAAATTAAGAAACTGTACCTTTTTGAATGTGACAGTGATTGGATAGAAGCTTTAGAATCAACATTTCGTCCGTGGAAAGGAAAAGTTGTAATTAGCAACAAATATGTTTCCAATTACGATGATGATGAATGCGTATCGCTTGATAATTTTTTTCACAACAAAGAAAAGCCGACATTATTAAAATTAGATGTAGAAGGAACTGAGGCAGAAGTTATTGATGGGGCAAAACAGCTTTGTATAAAAGATGTGAAAGATTTACTGGTATGTACTTACCATCGAACGGGAGATGAGCAAAAATTGTCTCATCAATTAAAAGAAATGAATTATAAGATTAATTATTCACCCGGATATATGCTGTTTCTTTGGGAACATAATCATAATTATGATTTGCAAGAGCATTTTGATTTTAGAAAAGGATTAATTCATGCTTCTAAATAAAATAATATGAATTTATTTGTAATTATAGTAAGTTATAATGGAATGCAATGGCTGCAACGTTGTTTAGACAGTGTTTTCAACTCATCAGTATCTGCAAATGTAATCGTTGTAGATAATAAATCTACAGACAGTTCTGTTGATTTTATTGAAAAAAATTATCTTGCTGCAACACTTATAAAATTAGATAAGAATCATGGATTCGGAAAAGCAAACAATATAGGGATGGAATACGCATTAAATCATAATGCAGATTATATTTATTTATTAAATCAAGATGCATGGGTAAAGCCTGACACATTCAAAATTTTAATTGATGTACAACAACAATATCCTGAATACGGCATAATAAGCCCCATACAAATTACTGCAAATGAAGATAAACTTGACAATAACTTTCTATACACATGTGCAAATAAATGCAGATTTTTCGTAAATGATTTATGTTTTAATAAAGTCAAAGAAATTTATGAATTAAATGAAGTAATGGCGGCACACTGGCTCATCACACGTGATTGCTTATTGTCTATAGGCGGATTTTCACCTGTTTTTTTTCATTATGGAGAAGATATGAATTTGCAACATAGAGCAAGTTATCACGGTTTCAAAAATGGCATTTGCCCATTAACATGTGCAATTCACGACAGAGAATTTAGAAAAGAAACTAAACAGAAAATAATGTATATGAAATATGTTTCATTGTTAATAATTAACAGCGATATAACGCGTTCTAAAAAAATCAAACTGAAAGACAATATCGTTGTGTGTGTGAAATTACTATGCAACGTATTACAATACAAATCACTGAAGCCTATTTTATATCTATTTAAAATATTATATCATTTGCCGAAAATCTACAAATATAACAAAATGACGAAACTAAAGACTCCGTCTTTTTTGAATACTATAAAAATATAAGTTTACAAACCATGAATTTAGGAATAAGACGAAAATTACGTAAATGGCTATTGCAAGGCAGCAATGTATATTGTCCTTGTTGCAATAAACATGCTGCAACATTTTTACCTTTCGGTAAACAGGTACGTTTCAATGCACTTTGTCCGTTTTGCGGTTCTCTGGAACGGCATCGATTACTTTGGCTTTTTCTTTTTAGCAGAGAAAAAAAATTAATAAACAATGGCGCAAAGTTGCTGCATGTTGCTCCCGAAAGGGTATTTTTTAAAAAGTTCAGACGGGAAAAACAGATAGAATATTTTCCTGTTGATAAATTTACGCCCGGACACCATTATCCAAGAGGGACGCAAGAAATGGATATTTTAAATATCAGTTATCAGGATAATTTTTTCGATTCCATACTGTGCAGTCACGTACTGGAACATGTGGACAATGACATGCAAGCAATGAAAGAATTGTATCGCGTATTGAAACCAGCAGGCTGGGCAATTTTACAATCGCCGATAGATTACAGCAAACCAGATACCTTTGAAGACAGCAGCATTACCGCACCCGAAGAGCGCGAAAAATATTTCGGGCAGTATGACCATGTGCGATTCTATGGGCGCGATTATCCTCAACGGTTGATGCAGGCAGGATTTAAAGTAGAAAGTATTGACTTTGGCAACACTTTCTCAAACGAAGAACACAAACAATTTGGACTTGACAGGAATGACGGAATTATTTATTTTTGCACAAAATAATATTGTTTATTATGGACACAACTATTTTATTCTCGGTATTAATAGCAAATTACAATAATGGTAAATATATTCGGTCGGCTATCAATAGCGTACTTTCTCAAACATATACAAACTGGGAAATTATTATAGTTGATGACTGTTCAACCGACAATTCACTGCAATTAATAGAGCAGTATAAAAACTGCACTAATATTAAAATAGTAAAAAATGAAGAAAATAAAGGATGCGGTTATACAAAGCGCAGATGCGTAGAACTTGCAAGCGGCAACCTTTGCGGATTCTTGGATTCGGATGATGAACTGCTTCCCAATGCGCTTGAAATAATGGTAAAGGCGCACATACAATATCCACAATGCAGTTTAATAGGTTCGCGAAGTTATAAATGCAATGCCCGCCTGCATCCTTATGGAATAACTGAATATAAACCAATTCCTCAAGGATATTCCTATCTTACACATGGCTATCACGCGCCTCATCATTATGCCACATTTAAAAAACAATTATATGAGAAAACAGAGGGAATATCAGCAGACGTTACTCACGCTGTTGACCAGGATTTGTATTTTAAATTAGATGAAGTCGGACAAGTTTTGTTTTTAGACAAAATATTATACAAATACAGAGTGCACAATGGCGGCATATCAAACAACAGCGACAGTTTTGGCAAGGCATTACTTTGGCATATTATTCTTATAACTGAAGCGTATAAGAGGCGAAAAATACAGGGAGGAGAGCAACATGCGGCTCGTATTATTATTGCCCATCCGTATCGTTCGTGGAAATACAGATTCGGACATCTTTTCTTATCTCCAGCAGTATTTTTAATTCGCCAGTTTAATATCCTTTGGTTTCGTTTTTTTATTAACTGTAAATAAAGCAAACACTATATGTCAACAGCGTTAATTAAAAATATTGATTTCAGAACTTTCCACTATAGAAAAAATCCATGAAATGGACGTGTCTATAATTATAATAAGTTACAATACAAGGACATTGCTTAAACAATGCATCAAATCTGTGTTTGAAAAAACAGAAGATATTATATTTGAAGTTATAGTAGTTGATAATGCTTCGGCAGATGGTTCTCAACAAATGATAAGAGGCGAATTTCCAAATGTAAAACTTATTGAAAATATTGAAAATATCGGATTCGGACAGGCAAATAATTTAGGGGCAAAATCAGCTGCAGGCAAGTATTTACTGCTACTCAATTCCGATACCGTTTTACTCAACAATGCCGTAAAAATACTCTTTGACTTTATAACTAAAAATGCAAACGTTGCAATTTGCGGAGGAAATTTATTTGACGAAAACAAAAAACCTGCACATTCATATTCCAAATTGCCATGTATTATGCAGGAATTGAAAAGATTATTACTAATTCCCAATTTGAACAGCTTCAATTATACAGATAAACCTCAAAAAACAGGCTATATTACAGGCGCAGATTTAATGATAAGGGCAGATATTTTCAATCGTTTAAATGGTTTTGATTCTGATTTTTTTATGTATTACGAAGAATCGGAATTGACTTGTCGTGTAAAGCGAGAAGGATATGATGTTTACAGCGTTCCGCAAGCTGAAATTATGCACTTGGAAAAAAAATCATTTTCCGACAATGAGCGCAGATTAGGCATGATTTTTAAAAGTTGTAAGACATATTACAAAAAGACACACGGCAAATTATATCGAATAATTGTAAACAGTATTATATTAATGATTATTATTTCTCGATTGATGGCATTTTCGCTTTTGTTTAATAAGAAAAAGATAAATTGCTGGAAATCCATATTAAAAATATATATTAATAAAAGTTAAAACAATGGCAATACCCAAAAAAATACACTGGTGCTGGCTAAGCGGAGAACCGCTGCCAAAAAAACTGCAAAAATGCGTGGATTCATGGAAAAAAATTATGCCTGATTACGAAATAATTCTTTGGGATAAACAAAGATTTAATATTCACAGCGTAAAATTTGTAGAAGATGCCTGTGCCGCACGTAAATGGGCATTCGCAGCAGATTATATACGAGTATATGCACTATATACGGAAGGCGGAATTTATCTTGACTCGGATGTCAAAGTATTTAGACGATTTGACAAATTTTTACAACATTCGGCATTCAGCAGTATTGAACATCATTTCGGCACAAAAGTATGGACAAACAGCCAAAAATACGGTTTCTCGTACAATGCTGTACAAGCCGCTGTGATTGGAGCAGAAAAAGGTAATGGATGGATAAAAAAGTGTATGGAACATTATCAATCGGCAACTTTCAGTTTGCGAGAAGATGGTAGCGTAAACGTAGATACCAGCCCCGACATATTTGCACACTATGCGCACATACATTATGGATTCAAATACGATGAACATTACAACAAAATGCAGAAATTAACGGATGGCATTGTAATTTATCCGCAAAAGGTGTTTGCCTCTGCCTATACGGGCGCAACCCTAAACTCTTATGCTCTTCATTTATGCAATGCCTCGTGGTTGAAAAAATCTAATTCGTGGCTATACAAACTCGATGAAAAATTATGTACAAATTCACGATTTTTTGCCATGTTGCATTATAAGATAAAACAGTTAGTAAGAAAAATATTCCCTGATGTAATTTAAATTACCGTAAAACCGTTGACAGTTGAGAATGTAGAAGCGAAAAATTTTTCGCCCATATGTTATTTTTCTATATTGCGCGGCATTGCGAAGGCTTTAGCCTGAAGCAGTCCCCGCATCCAAGAATCCCAAATAGAATTAGGCGCATACGAAGTAAATTACAATTTTGAATGTAATTGCGAGTAGTGAATAAATAAATAAGGAAATATAAAACATCCCGCACAAGTTGCATTTGTGCGGGATGTTTTATTTGTTGGCGTATATTAGAAGAATGTGTGTTTCTATGGAATTATCAACTATGTAGTTTTGGCAAGGTTGTCACATTATAACTGATAACAGACAACTCTCATATTTATATAAATCCAAAATATCTTACCGCGGTTATTGCAGAATGATTTCTAATAACTTAAAAACTAAAAAATGAGCCTGAAAGTAACGCATATTCGGAGGTTTTTAGAAATTTCTGTAACATCATCATTCAAATACTTTTTATACCTTTGCCATTGATATTAGAAATTAAAAAATTGAATGGCAGATAAATTATTTATCATCGAAGATGTTGATATTGTCAAGTTGTACGGAGCAAATAATGTAAACTATAATTTTATGGCTTCGCAGTTTCCAAAACTTAAAATTATTTCACGCGGTAAAGAACTCCGTGTTATCGGCGATGATGCCGAAATCATGCGTTTTGAAAATAAATTAAATATTATAATCGAATATTTAGAGCATCACCAAAATTTGAAAGAATCGGAATTGTCGGACATTTTTTTGAAAAACGAAAGTTTTGACAATACTGCGCCTGACATAATAGTTTACGGAAATAACGGGCGAATAATTCGCGCACGAACCGCAAACCAGCGCAAACTTGTAGAACTTTACAAAGAAAACGATTTGCTGTTTGCCGTTGGTCCCGCAGGTTCGGGAAAAACTTACACGGCAATAGCGCTTGCCGTTTGTGCGTTGCGCAATAAAGAAGTTCGTAAAATTATTCTTACCAGACCGGCTGTGGAGGCAGGAGAAAGACTCGGATTTTTGCCGGGCGATTTCAAAGAAAAACTCGACCCCTATCTGCAACCTTTGTACGATGCGCTCAACGACATGATACCGCAACGCAAACTCCAAACATACATCGAAGACGGAACTGTACAAATTGCTCCGCTTGCATATATGCGCGGACGCACGCTTGACAATGCATTTGTTATACTTGATGAAGCGCAAAATACAACGCTGAACCAAATAAAAATGTTTCTTACGCGAATGGGATGCAATGCAAAATTTATTGTAACAGGAGATATTACTCAAATTGATTTGCCATGCAAAAACGATTCTGGATTGCTGAAAATTCGCAAAATACTTGAAAATGTAAAAAATATAGGATTCATTGATTTTGATAATACCGATATAATAAGACATCCGTTAGTGAAAACAATTATCAGCGCATTTGAAAAAAACGAAGAAAATAATATAAAACATAATAAATATAAAAATGATGAAAGCAACAGTAAAAACAGAATTTAATTTTGCAAAACAAACAGGCAAATACACAGGAAAAGTACGCGATGTATATACAATTGCCGATGATATTTTGGTAATGATTGTTACCGACAGAATTTCGGCATTTGACGTTGTACTGCCCAAAGGAATTCCATATAAAGGGCAAGTATTGAACCAAATAGCATCAAAGTTTTTGGACATAACGGCTGATATTGTTCCTAACTGGAAAATAGCATCGCCCGACCCGATAGTAACCGTAGGCTACAAATGCACGCCGTTTCCTGTAGAAATGATAGTTCGCGGTTATATTACAGGAAGCGCATGGAGAGCGTACAAATCGGGAAGCCGCGAAATTTGCGGAGTGAAAATTCCAGACGGAATGTGTGAAAATCAACGATTCGAAACGCCTATAATAACCCCAACAACCAAAGCCGAACTCGGAACACACGACGAAGATATTTCGCGTGAAGACATTATTTCAAAAGGTTTAATTTCGGAAAAAGATTATTCTCAACTCGAAAAAATAGCGCTCGCCTTGTTTGAACGAGGCAGCGAAACAGCAAAAAAACAGGGACTCATACTCGTTGACACAAAATACGAATTTGGAAAACGCAACAACGAAATTTATCTGATAGATGAAATTCACACGCCCGATTCATCTCGATATTTTTATGCCGACAGTTACGACGAAAATTTCAAAAATCACTTGCCGCAACGTCAACTGTCAAAAGAATTTGTGCGCGAATGGCTGATGGAAAATAATTTTCAGGGCAGACATGGAGAGCAAGCGCCGGAAATGACCGACGAAATAGTGGCAAGCATAAGCAATCGCTATATAGAACTTTACGAAAAAATCACCGGCGAGCAATTCAGGCAGACCGAATATACAGATGATATCTACGTCCGCATAGAAGAAAATATAAAAAACATGCTGGCGAGGCTTATGTAAATTATTATGTACCTTTCGGGTTCGCAATGACGCTGCATGGTTGCAACATGATACAGTGGATGTTGCTGCCGTTTTTTTATTCAAACAGCAAATCACATTTTGTATGTAAATTATATGGCTGTTTTTCAAAAAAGAAATGCTCTTCTCCAAAAGCAGGTTTCAGCTGATTGAACCATGTGGCTTTAGAATCATATCGGGCAAAAAACGGAATATCAACCCATTTTGGATTGCGTCCCTGCAAAAAGCGAAGAACAAAAATCTTTTCGCCTTTGATTTCCTGAATTCCAAGAACCTGTATTTTCCCTGCAAGGTCGCTCATACTCGGACCGCGCACAGTGCGACATATTCCACTCACATTACGGTATGCTTTTCTGTATATTTCCCAGCATTTTTCAAGAGGCAATTCAAAATAATGTTTTGCGCCAGTATCGCGCGGAATAAACATGTAATAAGGAATACATCCCAAATCTACCTGTTTGCGCCACATTTGCGACCAAAGTTCAGGTTTGTCATTGATGTGATTGAGTACGGGAGATTGCGTTCTTATTTGCGCTCCCGTATTGAGTATGCGCTGTATGGCTTGCCGTACGGCTTGTGTCGATAGTTCTACAGGATGATTGAAATGCGCCTGTATAGAAAGATTTTTACCTGATGCGTTTATCTGCTCAAACAGTTTGATTATATCGTCGCTGTCTTTGTCGGTAAGGTAGCGGTAAGGATAATAACTTAGAGATTTTGTTCCTATGCGTATTGTATGAATATGATTAAATTCTTTTTGAAACAAAGGTCGAATGTACATTGCCAGCATTTCTGCCGACATTACCATAGGGTCGCCGCCGGTGAACAGTATATCGGTTACTTCCTTGTGCACTTTCAGATATTTCAACAGCAAATCTGCCTCTTTCATCGCAAATTTAAATTCGTTCATTCCTGAAAACTGAGGCCAGCGGAAACAAAATGTGCAATAAGCATGGCAAGTTTGTCCCTGACTCGGGAAAAACAGTATGGTTTCTGGATATTTATGCTGAATTCCTTTCAGTTTTATTTCGCCCAGATACGGCACATTATGTTCCTGCCCTGCAGGATTGGGATTAAGCGTCAGACGTATTCGCTTTACAACTTCGTCGATAATCTGTTTGTCTGCAGTTTCGTTCACAAGTTTTTGCACAACATCATAATGCCGTTTGCGCAACATTCCGCGGCGTGGAAAATTTAGCGTAAACACAGGATCGGTATCGGTATTGTCCCAATCTATCAATTCGTTTATGACATAGTTATTTGTCTTAAATGGTAAAACGCGTCCTACAATTTCTATATCTTTTATTATTTCGTCTGACAAATGCGATATTTGAGGAATAGTTCTGAAATTATGCAGCGAATATGATTTTATAATTTTTTCCATAATTATTTTGATATTAATGGTTATTTAATTTCGGTAAAATTATAAAAAAAATATTAAGACTCAAAACATTTATGATATTTTTTGAAAATTTGAAGATTAAATATCTGAATGTCGCTTTGTTTAGAGATGAAAAATAAATCAAATGTAACAAACAAACCATAATCCAGCGATTTAATCCGATACATATATGACAATTCATAAATTTATACCGCAAAAAGCGTAGTCGTAAATTTATATCGAGACGAAAATAAATTTTCTCTTCGACAGACGTAAATTTCTGTCGAGACGCACGTAAATTTTCATCGAGACAAAAAAAATTTTTCATCGAGACGCACGTAAATTTCTATCGAAACAAAAATTTACGTCTGTCGAAGAGAAAAAACAACAGGCTGTTTCAAACTGCGCTTGAGCATAAATTCTGACGGTTTCGATGCAGAGCAGTATCTGTTTTTCGGTAGCGCATACATTGTCGAATTAATGTAAGCCAAGTTCAAACACTGGTAATATCATATATTGTATGATGATACAACAACGCAAAACCGTTGAAAGTTATTTTTTCACTCTTCTGGATTGGCTGCGCCGAGCTTCGGTTGCTTCACCCTTCGGGTTAGCAATGACGCCTAAAAGAAGCAGCGCGTCTTTGCGAGCGTTGACGAAGCAATCCTGATTATTTGTTTATTCATTATTATCGGAACTGTATCAAAAGCATGCAGATGACGCAAATCGGACAGATTTTCGCAGATTTCAGTATGCACATGATTCCTCTTTGTCGTTGATTCTTTATGCAGCAAAAATTTGCGTTCATCCGTAAAATCTGTGTTATCTGCGTGTAATGACTTTTGAGATACAACCACTCACGGCAAAACGTCTTTGCGAATCAACTACGCAACGCAAAAAATAAATATTAGAATATGTATCAAATTTTTTTTATATCTTTGAAACTTTAATACTAATATAATTTTATAAATTATGAGACGAATTGAAGAATCGGAATTGATTATAAACGCAGATGGCAGCATATTTCATTTGCATTTGAAACCGGAACAAATTGCTGATACGGTTTTGCTTGTGGGCGATCCCGGACGTGTGGAAATGATTGCGGCTTATTTTGATAATATTGAATTTTCGACGGCAAACCGCGAATTTGTTACATCAACAGGAACTTATAGAAACAAACGAATAACCGTTTTATCAACAGGCATAGGCACAGACAATATTGATATTGTTGTTACCGAACTTGACGCTCTTGCAAATATAGATTTTGAAACCCGTACCGAAAAACAAACTCACAAAACGCTTAATCTTATACGGCTTGGAACATCTGGTTCGATTCAACCTGAAATCTCAATCGGAAACTTCGTAGCATCACATATTTCGATAGGATTTGACGGATTGTTGAATTATTATGCTAACCGCGATAATATTTCATTGCTTGACTTTGAATCTGCATTTCTGAAACACATGAACTGGTACGACAAACTTCCTGTGCCATATTTTGTTGAAGCATCGCCAAAACTTATAAAACTTTTCGAAGATTCTACCACCGAAGGAATGACTGTTTCCGCTCCGGGATTTTACGGACCGCAAGGCAGAGTTTTGCGATTGCCGCTATGGAAAGCCGACCAGAACGAATTGATTGAAAAATTTGAATACAAAAATAAAAAAATCACAAATTTTGAAATGGAAGGTTCGGCAATTGCAGGTTTGTCAAAACTTTTGGGACACGAAGCCATCACAATATGCACTGTCATTGCAAACCGCACAAACAAAACGGCGCTTGCCGATTATAAAAACAGCGTGCGCAAAATGATTGAAATGGCGCTTGAAAAAATATGGACTTTATAAAATTTATTAAATAAAAATAATCTTAATATATAAAAACAATAATATCATGAGTTTGGAACAAACAGTAAACAACGACATTAAAACCGCAATGCTTGCAAAAGACAAATTGCGCCTCGAAACATTACGGTCGATAAAAGCAGGAATTTTACTTGCCAAAACCGCCGAAAATGCAACCGAAATAACCGAAGAATTTGAAATAAAAATGTTGCAGAAAATGACAAAACAGCGCAAAGAATCGGCTGATATTTACAAAAGTCAAAATCGTCCCGAACTTGCCGAAAAAGAACTTGCCGAAGCCGAAATAATTGAACAGTATTTGCCAAAACAACTTTCGGAAGAAGAAATCACGGAAGTTTTGAAAAAAATTATTGCCGACACAGGCGCAACTTCTGCAAAAGATATGGGAAAAGTTATGAGCGCAGCAAACAAACAACTTGCAGGAAAAGCAGATGGACGACTGATTGCAGAAACGGTAAAAAAACTTTTAGCCTGAATTGCGCCAATCATTATTACGAGAAACGCGGTTATTTAACATTGTAAATAAATTAACAAACAATTATGAAATATAACTTTGATGAAATTGTTGAACGCCGCAATACAAATTGCGAAAAATACGACAAATGCGAAGCAATATTCGGAACAGACGACCTCCTTCCTCTTTGGGTCGCCGATATGGATTTCAAAGTTGCCGAACCAATATTGAATGTTTTGCGCACACGCACCGAACATCAAATTTTCGGATACACATTTCAAGGCGAATCTTATTTTGAATCCATAATCAACTGGCAAAAACGGAGAAACAGATGGACAATAAAAAAAGAATGGATAAAGCATTGTCCCGGAGTTGTACCCGGACTCAACTTTGCCGTGCAAACATTGACAAACGAAGGCGACAAGGTAGTTATAATGCCGCCTGTTTATTCTCCATTTTTTACTGCCGCAACAGAAAATAATCGCATACTTGTTGAAAATAATCTTAAACATGATGGACTTGACTATTTCATTGATTATGACGATTTGAACGAAAAACTGAAAGACGCAGCGATGCTGATTTTTTGCAATCCTCACAATCCCGTGGGGCGTGTTTGGCGGCGCGATGAACTTGAAAAAGTTGCAGAATTATGTATAAAACATAAAACAGTAATAGTGAGCGATGAAGTTCATTCCGATTTGATTTTTGCTCCGCATAAACACATTCCAATAGCAACTCTGTCGCCAGAAATTGATGATTTGTGTCTTACGTTTTTTGCTCCAAGTAAAACATTCAACATTGCAGGATTTGCAACGGCAGTGGCTGTCGCTTCAAATGAAAATATTCGCAATGCTTTCTGGTCGATTATAAAAAGGCTGCATCTTACGGATGGAAACATAAGCGGAACAGTAGCTCTTGAAGCCGCTTACAACTATGGCGAAGAATGGCTCGAACAAATGCTCGAATATATTTCGGAAAATGCAAAGGCTGTTGTTGACTTTTTTGAAAAAAATATTCCATCAATAAAAACAAAACATCCAGAAAGCACGTTTTTGCAATGGATAGATTTCAGCGCTTTGAATCTTACTCAAAACGAACTGGTAAATTTTTTGATAAAAGATGCCAAGGTAGGATTGAACGACGGCGCGTCTTTCTCCAAAACCGAAGGAACAGGATTTATGAGATTAAATATCGCCTGCTCGCGCTATATAATTACAGAAGCCTTAAACCGTATTCTGGCTGCATACAATAATTTGCAGTTGCGTTAAAATGCAAACCGACGAAGTTTATCTTTCAACCGCTTATTTCGGGAATATTCAATATTTCAGCAAATTTGTCGCGTTCCAAAAAGTTCACATCGAACAGCATGAAAATTACATAAAACAAAGTTTCCGCAATCGCTGCGAAATATTAACGGCAAACGGCAAACTTGCACTTGTGATACCCGTTGAACGCAATGCCGGCAACAAAATTTTGATACGCGATGTTTGTATCAGTTATGCGCAACCGTGGCAAAATTCACATTGGCGGGCGCTCGAAACGGCATATAATTCATCTCCTTTTTTTGAATATTACTTTAATGATTTGAAACCTTTTTTTACATATAAAGAAAAATTTCTATTCGATTTCAACACAAAAATCACAAATAAAATTCTGGAATTGCTGGAAATAAACAAAGAACTGTTTTTTACAGAAAAATATAAGGTTTGCGATAATGATTTTATGTTTGACTGTCGCAACAGCATAAGTCCTAAAACCGCATGGCAAAAAAGAGATTTGACATTTGCGCCGCAAAAGTATTATCAGGTTTTCGCTCAAAAATTCGGCTTTACGGCAAATCTTAGCATAATTGATTTACTGTTCAACGAAGGAACAAATGCAAAAGAAGAATTAACAAAGTGCATAATCCGTTGCGGTAATATCGTGTGAAACATTCATCTTTCCGCATCTGAACATTGCGCAAATGCTATCCTATTATTCAACAGACTGATTTTTTCATTTGGTTTAAAAAGAAACAACCGGAAAAAATCCGGTTGTTCCCGTCGTTTAACTTAAAAAACTAAACATTATGAAAACACATTATCTGCTTTTTATATATTCTTCATTAATTCCCTTTATAATATCGCTTGTTATATCAAGTCCCGGATTGCCATATAATACTGTTGAATTTCCGGAAGTGCTTATAATCATGCTATAACCTTTTTCTTCATTATATTTATTTACATATACCATTATTGCATTCTGTATTTGATTAAGCAAAACCATTTCTTTTTCAGCTAATTCGTTTCTGATTTTATTTTGTTCTTCTTCCAAACGCTGCTGGCGTTGAAGTAATCTTCCCTGTTCCTGCTCGGCTTGCGAGCGGGTAATCAGCCCTTTTTCACTTTTTTCGCGAAAGTCATTAACATCTTTCTGAAAAACATTAGCTTTGGTTCTCAATTCGGTATCGGCTTTTGTTACATCTTCTTCATAAATTTTTCTTAAATCGTGATACATATCAAAACTGTTTACGATAGAATCCATACGAACAAAAACTATATCGCCTCTTTCTGCTTTCAAAACAGGAATACCGTTACTCACAGTATCTTCTGACGTGGTTTTTTCGATATTTTTTGAACCGTTACCGCCACACGACTGCAACGTCAATGCTAATGCCAGTACAAGTATATATATTTTTCTCATCCTCGAATTTATTATAAGACTGCAAAGGTAAAATAAGTTTTTATTAAATCGCATCTATTCGTTGATAAATTTTTGTATGCAATTCACAAATTTTTCTCTTTGCTCGACATGAAGCCAATGCCCGGCATCAGAAATTATTTCGATTTTTGAATTAGAAAAAGTATTTGTAATATTCTTAATATCAGAATATAATATATATTCGGATTTTGCGCCTGCGATAAACAGAGATGGGATTTTTATCTCTAATTTTTCGCTTTTTTTAAGCGATCCGCAAATTACATTATTAACGTTATTTAATAATATAGGCAGGTTAAACCGCCATAAAAATTGCCCTTTTTGCGTTCGATACAGATTTTTCAGTAAAAAATTCCTAAGTTCAATATCGCTTATTTTTTTTGATAATTGTATATCTGCATCGTGTCGAGAGTGTACTTCGTTTAAATTCACCGACATTAATGATAACAGTATATTGTTGTGAAATGCAGATATTTTCGCTTGATTTTCACAATCAAAAGGCGAAATATCTACTATTATTATTTTTGATGGCAAATCAGGAAATATCTTTGCCAACAAAGCGGCACAGCGTCCGCCCATTGAATGTCCTATGATAACTGGTTTTTCAATTTCCTGATATTTTACAAATTCCGCCATGTCGCTGCACATTGCTTCGTATGAATGTTCAGCGCTGTGAGGCGAACGTCCGTGATTTCTCAAATCTACTGAAAAAACTTGATTCGTTTGCGAAAGATTTCGTGCAACGCTCACCCAGTTGTCCGAACAGCCGTAAAGTCCGTGCAGGATAATAATATTGTTGCCGACAGTTCCTAATTTGCGAAAAAACAGTTGCATCTTGATACTGCAAAATTTATTATTGGCGACAAATGTACGTAAAATCCATATATTATATACATAAACGGCTAAAATTTGGAGTGCAAATTTTTAGAAAAAAGACAGGAATTTATTAACTGCCTCTATATTATGTTTTACATCCATAATAATTATTGCATTGCCATATATTGTATGATTTAAAACAAACAACAAACTGTGCATTTTTATTTTGCGGCAATTTGTCATTATCCGAAAAAAACATGTAACTTTGTCAGTCTTATGTAATATATATTATATAATAATTTATTTGATTAAATCTTAATTATGGCAGCAGATATACAACAAGTTAAACAGCGTTTCGGCATAATAGGCAACAATTCCGAACTCAACAGAGCATTGGATATTGCCTGTCAGGTTGCTCCTACTGATTTGTCGGTGCTTATTACAGGCGAAAGCGGCACAGGCAAAGAATTTTTTCCTCAGGTTATACATAATTTGAGTTTGCGAAAACACAGCAAATATATAGCCGTCAACTGCGGAGCAATTCCAGAAGGTACTATTGATTCCGAACTTTTCGGACACGAAAAAGGTTCGTTTACCGATGCAAAAGACACTCGCAAAGGCTATTTTGAAGTTGCCGATAAAGGCACTATTTTTCTTGATGAAGTTGCCGAACTGCCATTGTCAACACAGGTCAGGCTGTTGCGCGTTCTCGAATCTGGCGAATTTATGAAAGTAGGCTCATCGGTTGTGCAAAAAACAAATGTTCGGGTGATTGCCGCAACCAATGTAAATTTATCTCATGCAATACAAAACGGACGTTTCCGCGAAGATTTGTATTATCGTTTGAATACTATTCCCATAAGTATTCCGCCTCTGCGCGAGCGTAAAGACGACATATTTTTACTGTTCAGAAAATTTGCGGGCGATTTTGCTGAAAAATATAGAATGCCCATTATTTCGCTGACCGATGAAGCCCGTTCTCTGCTTGAAAATTATGACTGGCGAGGAAACATTCGACAGCTAAAAAACATTACCGAGCAACTGTCAATAATAGAAGAATCGCGCGAAATAAACGAAAATACGCTGAAACACTACTTGCCAGATAAACTGTCAACTTTGCCTGTGATTTACGGAAAAGGCGGCAGCGGCGCTTCATTTGATTCGGAACGCGAAATTCTTTATAAAATACTGTTTGACATGCGAGCAGATATGAATGAATTGAAAAAAGTAGTTCACGATTTGAGCCTTGGTCGTATGTCAGCATACTATCCGCCGACCGAAGTAAAAAACGATTTTGCACAAACAAATATAGTAGCTCCCGCAAATTCGGCATCTGTAAATATCACGACAAAACATAAAAATATTACCGAAACCGAAGAAATTGTAGATGAATCGCTTTCAATTGACGAAAAAGAAATAGAACTTATATGTAAAGCTCTCGAAAAATACAACGGCAAAAGAAAATACGCAGCAAAAGAACTTGGAATATCAGAACGCACGCTTTATAGAAAAATCAAAGACCATAATATTCTTTAAAAAACGGAAAATGAAAAAAAATCAAGTCAAAATATATCTTTCGTTTATTTTTTTCGCCTGTGCAGCGATTAGTTCATGCGGAATTTATTCGTTCACTGGAGCATCTTACGGAGCAGCCAAAACAGTAAGCATCGATTATTTTCAAAATATTGCGCCTATAGTGATACCTGCGCTCGGCAATACGTTTAACGAAGCGTTGAGAGAAAAATTTGTAAAACAAACGCCATTAACGCTTGTTACCAAAGATGCCGACCTTGCGTTTGAAGGCGAAATTCGCGACTATTCGGTAAATTCTATTGCCGTAACAGCCGAAGAAGTTGCCACGAAAAATCGACTGACCATCAAAGTACATGTAAAATTCACAAATACTATTGACGAAAAATGGAGTTTTGACAGAGATTTTTCGGCTTACGAAGATTTTGACAGCGCACAAAGTTTGAACAGCGTTCAGGACGACCTTATAAAAACAATAGTAGAAAAACTTATTGAAGATATTTTTAACGCATCGGTAGCAAACTGGTAGAAATGAATTTATGAAGGCATCTAATTTAATATCAATAATGAAGATGGAATACAAACCATCCGAAAAATGCCTGCAAGCATTACAAAACGTGTTAGCCGACAATCCATGGTTTTCGATAGGGCAACAGTTGCTGGCACAAGAAATTCAAAGGCTTGAGAAATCCGATTTTGAAGATTATTTAAACAAAGCGGCAATTTACAGCATAAACCGCAAATTTTTATACGACAGACTGTTCGATGCATCTCAAATTACAGATGACGATGTTGAATTGCAGAATTTTGACATCGAAGAAGAACCGCCATGCGAAGAACTTGAAATTGAAAAACAAGCAATATTTGATTACCCTGTTGCCGATTATTTTGCAAATGAGACATTAGAAACAAAAGCAACATCTGAAGATATAGTTGATAAATTTTTAGCATCATCTCAAAAAATATCAATAGAACAAAAAGATGAAAAATCCGATAACTCCGACACATCAGAAAACATAGACACAGAGCCGATTGTAACAGATGACTTTGTAACCGAAACTTTGGCAAAAATATATGCAGACCAGGGTTATATTTCAAAAGCGATTGAAGTTTACGAAAAATTAAGTTTGCAGGATTCAAAAAAAAGTGTTTACTTTGCAGCCCTTATTGAAAATTTAAGAAAAAGGAATTAAAAATTTTAAAATAAATAAACGATGTATTCAATACTTATTGTTTTAGCTATAATTGTCAGCATTTTGTTAGTATTCATAGTGCTGGTTCAAAATTCAAAAGGCGGCGGGCTTGCAGCAAATTTTGCCGCCGGAAATCAAATCTTCGGAGTGCGTCAAACTGCCGATACGCTCGAAAAAGCAACATGGTATTTATCTATTACGCTTGGTTTGCTGTGTATTTTTGCTACGCTTACGCCTCCCAAAGGAGCAAGTGCGGTGAATACAACAACAGAGTCTATAATTCAACGAAATATCAATCCAATGCAAAATCCTGCGGCTCAACCCGGATTTGCAACAGAGCCGGCTCAATCCGAAGAACAGCAAAATACTCAACAAACTCAACCACAGCAGGAAGAACAAGTTCAACAGCAGGAAACAGAAACTGAATAAGAAAATATATTGCATGCATTTTATCTTTTTCATGAATGTCGGTATGTATAAAAACGTATCGGCATTTTATATTTAAAATTCAATAATTTTACTGCATGGCAAATTAGACAAAACGTAAAAAACGAATTTTTATTATTAGTGCATATTTAAAGTAAATATAATATTTTTTATTACATATTTATAAAAAACCGTCATTAAAAGATTCGGATATAATGAAAACTGTAATTTTAGCGATGTTACGCAAAATTATTCTGTTTCTGGATATAAGCATATTTGCTTTTATCTAAAATTCAGTATGATTTACCAAATAAAATAATTCCAATATTATATTGCTTTATTTTAATTATTAATATTTTCGCAGTATATAATTATAATATTCAACTAATTATTTAAAACCAACAACAGAATCATGTTAATAAAACATATTAGTTTACAGTTTATACTGTTGTGAGTTTAAAAATATTTGCGATTTTCAAGCAAAGCCTCATCTACAAGTTTTCTAATATCGCTGTCGCTTGTTTTAGGGCAAATAAGCAACACATCATCAGTATCAACAATCAAATAATTGTCAATATCCTTTACTACGACAAGTTTGTTCGGATTTGCTTTTATCATTGATTTTTTAACGTTTTCAACAAAAATGTTATTAGCATCTATCAAATTTTGTGATTCATCTTTCGGTTTATGCAAAAATAAAGAACTCCATGTTCCAAGGTCGCTCCAGCCGAAGTCTGCACACACAACATCTACATTTTCTGCTTTTTCCATAATTCCAAAGTCTATGGAAATCGCTCTACATTCGGAATACGCTTTTAGAATAAACTCTTTTTCTCTGTTGGTATAATAAACATCCGCACCTGCCGACAAAAGCTCGAAAATATCGGAAAGATAAGCCTCAAAAGCCTTTTTTACAGTATCAAGCGTCCAAATAAAAATACCCGAATTCCAAAAAAATTCTCCGCTTTCAATAAATATTTTTGCCATTTCGATATTGGGTTTTTCTGTAAAAGTCTTAACTTTAAAAACTCCCGATTCGTCGCTTTCTTTTGTGTTGATTTGAATGTATCCATAGCCTGTTTCTGGTCGCGTAGGCTTAATTCCTATTGTTACCATTGTTTTTTTCTGTTCGGCTGTAAACAGACATTTTTGAATGGTTTCGATAAAAGTATTTTCGTCTAAAATCAAATGGTCTGAAGGAGATACAACAACCGTTGCATCAGGATTTTTAACAAGCAGTTTGCAGGTTGCATAAGCAATACATGGCGCGGTATTACGCCGAACGGGTTCTATCAAAATGTTTTCATCCGAAATATCCGGCAATTGTTCTTTTACAAGATCCACATGCGATTCGCCTATTACAACCAGAATATTTTCTTTTGGTATTATTTTTTCAAATCGTGCAAATGTTTGTTGAATAAATGTTTTACCTGTTCCAAGAATATCAATAAACTGTTTGGGATGTTTATCTCGACTTAAAGGCCAGAAGCGAACGCCTGCGCCGCCTGCCATTATTATACAATAGTGATTTTTATTTTTTGTCATGATTTTTATTTTATTAAAATAATTATACAAAATTAAGAAATTAAATGATATTGTACTGCAAATATTCTAAAAATACAGAGGAAAAGCATTAATTTTTTGATAAATTGGATAAAAAATTTTGATTTAGTGATGAAAAAGAAATAAGGTATAACAAAAAATCAGTTGAAAGTTGAAAGTTTCTGGATTGCTTTGGGCTGCGCCCTCGCAATGACGCATTGCGTTGTATAGGAACGTCATTGCGAGGAGCGGAGCGACGAAGCAATCCAGAGAAGTTGACAGTTGAAAATGTGCGTAATCCTATGTTTTGCGATAGTTAGCTCGGCGTAACCAATCCTTAATCCGATACATATATGCAAACTCATAAATTTATACCGCAAAAAGCACAGCCATAAATTTATGTTGAGATGGAAATAAATTTTCTCTTCGACAGACGAAAATTTTCATCGAGACAAAAAAAATTTTTCATCGAGACGCACGTAAATTTCTATCGAGACAAAAAAAAATTTTCATCGAGACGCGCGTAAATTTCTATCGAGACAAAAACGCAAAACAGTTGACAGTGTATTTTTCTGGATTGCTTCGGGCTACGCCCTCGCAATGACGCGATGCGTGGTTGGTTCATCATTGCGAACCCGCAGAGTGAAGCAACTCAGAGAAGTTGACAGTTGACAGTGTGTTTTTCTGGATTGCTTCGTCGCTCCGCTCCTCGCAATGACGCGCTGCGTGGTTGGTTCGTCATTGCGAACCAGCAGAGTGAAGCAATCCAGAGAAGTTGACAGTTGACAGTGTGTTTTTTTGGATTGCTTCGTCGCTCCGCTCCTCGCAATGACGCGCTGCGTGGTTGGTTCGTCTTTGCAAACCAGCCTCAGAGTGACGGCATTTTCATAACCGCAGATCAACGACCTGCGATTGCGCAGATATTGCTCTTTCTGTAGCGATGACCGCCCAATTAGGTATGGAGTTTACATTGCCGTTTTGGGGACATCTTACAATGTATGGCATTATCTATGAATTTTCCCATTTGTCTTTTTCAGATTTATTTTCTTCGTTTTTAGATGCGCGGCTTATCAAATAGATTCCGCCGCCTATTATCCCAATATAAAGAAAAAGTTTCCTCAAATCCGCCGTATTATTGGCAATACTGCCAAGAAGCGCCATAATTCCTATTATCAGGAGAAATATTCCAAATCCTTTCATCGTGAATTCTCCCTTTTCTTTACGTCAATAAATTCCTGCGATTTTTTCTTTGAACACAATATTATTATCAAGCCCATTGCTGGCGATAAAAACAGGCAAAAGAAAAGTCCCCAGCCGTATCCAATCTTGCGATTAACTCCAAGTAGCGGAATTATGAAAGCAAAGATTATCCATAAAATTAAGATTCCTGAATCGTTTTGCATTTTTTTAAATTTTAAATGTTAATATTTAATTGCTGTTCTGCTTGTGCTTTTAATTCTAAAAGTTTTTTATAATTGCGTTTATTTTTTGCTATTTCTTGAAAAATTTCGTTTGCAATTTCATTTTTTTCCGCATCGTTGGGAAATCTGTCGGGATGACATTTTATTTTAAGTTTATCATACAATTGCTGCGCGTGAAACGAACTTTGTATAATGTTTCCAAAATCTATTTCTTCTTTTAAGGCATCCTGTTTAAATTGTTCCTTACGCGACAAATTTTCTTGCCATTTTACTTTCCCTTTTTTTATTTTCATTAAAAGGAAAACGATAAGTATTAATTCCACAAGTGCAATACACATCCAAATATCAATTTGTTCGCTGATATTGCTCAAATTATTTATTGTGTCATTCATTGTATCATTCATAATTTCAAATTTTAAATATATTTTTTACATCTAATAACTTAACTGTATATAATCTTTAAGTTGCCAGCGACAACCGTAATTGCCTACGTCTCCATGAACTTCCAGCGTGTCAAAACCAAGCACAACCAAAGTGCGAACCAGCGCATTTTCGCTTAATACGACTTCGCCAATGTTGATAATATCGCTTTTTGACAATTCTACGCCGGCAAAGGCTTGTACGCGAAAGCCCGATTTTAGCCAGTCCGAAAATTGATGTCTGTATGATGAACATCCTTTTGAAACTCCTGCCTTTAATAAAGTTGGCACAATTCCTTCTATAAATGCCTTGCGAGCGTTATAATTAAAATCTCTTAATAATCTTGCCCGCGCCGACCTGTCTCTAAACCATTCTCTTATTCTATTCCACATATTTATATTTATGTCTAGTTATTTAATAGGAATGCAACAACACTAACAACAATAATGCAAACAAACAACCACATAATAATGGCTGCTTGTTCGCTTTCCTTTTCCTTTTTCTCTATCTCCTGCCTTTCCCTTTCCTGTCTCTCTATTTCTTCTATTGTATTGTTCAGTAATTCGCTTTCTATTATGGACTGAATTTTTTCCAAGGCTTCTACGTCATCTTTATTATCCAATACATCAGCATAAAGTTCGTTAGCCAATCCGAATTTTTCTGTGCCTTTATATTTCTTAGGATTTGTATAATCTTTCAGTTTATCGCACAATGCATGGGAATTAAAACGTATTCCAAGTTGACTGATTGCCATGCTTCGCAATGTTTTTTGTAATTTTTTGCTACAGTATGCATTGTCAAGTTGTAAATATATATCATTTGCAATGCCAGCCTTTTCCCTGTCATAAGGATTTGGAGGCAAAAAATTATCTGGGTCGCATTTGTCTTTCAACTCTTCATACAGCGAAGAATATTCTTTTTCTTCCAATATTATCTGCGGACGCTTTTGCGTTTGAACTGTAATTTCTTCAAACATAATATCTTCATCTTTTTCCATATTGTATTTATTGAAATTATACAAATAAAAAAGCGTGAAACTCAACTGTTTCCCGCTATCAGTGGTATTTGGCGTAACCTTGTACGCAAGAAATTAAGTCAAGTTCACGCGCTCTCACGTGAACCAGAAATTATTTCTTTGCGTACTATCTTTAAATCGCCAAATTTTCTGATAGCAAAGAACAAAAGCAAAAACGCTTTTTTTTCTAAAATTCACCACAAAAATACTAAATTATTCCAATATTATAACAATGTTTTATAAATATTTATCCGCCAGTAGAATTAAAATTTAAAAACCCCACGGTTAAACAATCCAGAATGTTTTAACTTTCAACTGATTTCTCAACTTTCAATTTCGCCGGCGACTATAATATTTTATCCAAAAATTAACACTTATCGAAATCTTTTCAAAAAACTTTATTAACTTTGAATATTTTAACTCATGTTATGCGGAATAAAAAAGTTTACATTTCATTGCAACAATTGGAACAGAAATTGAACTTGCGCCAAAGCGTTAAAAACAGTATTAAAAAAACAAAGAAATAAAATGTCAAAATTGGTAAATATCAACGAAAACAGCAATCACCTTTTTCAAGGCATAGAACGCCTGATAGACCAAACAGGCAAACAGGTTGCGGTGTATCTCAATTCGGCGGTAAGTTGTTTATA
>JAISNL010000121.1 GCA_031276235.1 Prevotellaceae bacterium
TCACCCTTCGGGTTCGCAATGACGTTTTGCGTGTTTGTGTCGTCATTGCGAGCGTTAGCGAAGCAATCCAGATATTTACTATTATTTTATTTGTCATTTTATATTCATTATTTTCTGGGTTGCTTCACTTCGTTCGCAATGACGAAACAACAAAGGCAGTTCGTCATTGCGAGGAGCGAAGCGACGAAGCAATCCAGAGATTTTATTTTATGTCCAATCTTTAATTTCATCCCACAAATCATTCCAATTTGGGTTCATTCTTTCTATAAGTTGTAATTTCTTTTGACGGCTACTTCCTTTAATACGTTTTTCTTCTGAAATAGCCTCTTCAATAAATTCAAAAGTATTATAATAAACCAAAATGTTGCAATCATATTTTGCCGTAAAACTATTGACATTTGCATGAGTACGATGTTCATATACACGCTCAACAAGCCTTGCCGTAACACCTACGTAAAGTGTTCCGTTACGTTGATTTGTCATTATGTAAACACATCCTCCTCGTTTCATTTTTTGTCTTTTTTACTATTTTTTCTGGATTGCTTCGTCGCTTCGCTCCTCGCAATGACGAACCAGTTGACAGTTGACAGTTGACAGTTGACAGTGTCATATTTTTTTCATATTCCGCCATTATTATTTGTCGTACTATTCATTTTCAACTGCAACTAATTTCCGAAGCTTATCCAGTCTGTTTCCACACTGCCATTGCCTGCAAGCGAAACGTAGAGGTTTTGCACTCCCGTTGGCGCATGTTTGAGCGATACGGCTGTTTCCTTCCACTGCGTACTTTTGGGTATGCTGACTTCGGCAACTACTTTGCCATCATGTCCGGTACGTATCACCAATTTGCCTCCATCGGCAGAGATGGCTTTTACTTTCACTGTTTTAGCCTTGCCGCTGCCGAAGTCCACTGCGTTGTACTGCACATAAGCGCCGGGCTGGTTCAATATGGTTTTCCATCCTTTGAACGTATTGGCAGGGTCGATGAAATCAATGCTTGCGCCCTTGTCGCTCAAATGGCTGTAGCGGTCGAGCTGTATTTCTTTACCTGCATCTGTGATTCCAACGCCGCGCAGGGTAGGGATAACCTTTTGAATTGTGCCGTCAGGATTGAACCAAAGCGAATCAATGCGTACGGAACGGTTTTTGTCGAACTTGGGCGACAGGTCGTTGTGATGATAGAACAAATACCACTGTCCCTTGTATTCAATAAGGGAATGATGGTTTGTCCAGCAGCCGGTAGGCGATTCGTCCATTATTTCGCCTTTCATTTCAAAAGGTCCCAGCGGGTTGTCGCCAATAGCGTAAGCCAGCAGTTCGGTGGTATTGTTTTTTACCCATGGGAAAGTGAAATAATATTTGCCATTGCGTTCAAACACAAAGGGTCCTTCTTTCAATCCCTTGTCGCCTGCGGGCAGTTCCTGTATTACTACTGGGTCGCCGTCCAGTTCCAGCATGTTATCTTTAAGTTTTGCGCCGAGCATTCCGCCAAAGCCTGCCCAGTAGATGTATGCCTGTCCGTCTTTGTCAACAAAGGTACAGGGGTCTATGCCGTAAGTGCCTTTTATCGGTTCGGGCTGAGGTATAAAGGGTCCGTAGGGCTTGTCTGCCACGGCTACGCCTACCATCATTCCGCGTCCAACAAGAGTATCCTTTACAGAGGCAGGAAAATAGAAGTAATATTTGCCATTGCGGTAAATACAGTCGGGCGCCCACATGGTATATGATTCCGAATTAACCCATGGCGTTTTGTCCTGACTTACTATTACGCCATGGTCAGTCCATTCAGTCAGATTGTCTGACGAAAATGTGTGGTAATCAGCCATACAGAACCATTCTTTGAGTTGCTCAATGGGGCTGGGAATATCGTGCGAAGGGTAGAGATACACTTTGCCTTCAAACACTCTTGCCGTAGGGTCGGCGGTAAACTGGTCTCTTATTATGGGGTTTTGGGCGAACATTGCACTCGCCGCAAATCCAATAATTGATGTTAAGATTATTTTTTTCATATTTTTATTGTTTTAATTTTATTAATTGTATTATTTTTCTAGTTCGTCATTGCGAGCGTTAGCGAAGCTCGGCGCAGCCAATATAGTTTATTTATTATTTTGTTAAACCTAATTTTCACCTTGTTTAAATTACAAAACAACATCAGTAGAATATGCGATGTATAAAAATCAATAACCTCTATTACATGATTTGACATTCATAATTAATGAGCTAATGAGATTGCCCTTTGTTATCAATCCCTGTGTTACTGAGGTTGTTTTGTTTCTTGAATTAGGTAAAAATGATGTTTTATTCATTATTATTGTTTTTCTTTATTATTATTATTGGGCGAAAAATTTTCGTCCCCTATGGTTCACTCTTCACTACTTTTCGCTCTTAAATTAAAAAGGGCTGCCGCATGAGCAGCCCTTTTCCCAATAAAACATAATAATTGATGTAAAACAAAACCATACAGTTTTATCTGTTATTTTTAATATCCCGGATTTTGATAATTCATTTTGTAAGCATCATCGCCGTCCATAGAGTCTAACTGGCTTGTCGGAATAGGACGTAAATAGTGCCATTTTTGAATATCACGTGTTTTATTTTGAATAGTTGTAGCATCTCCGAGTATTGAATAGATTTTGTATGTACCAGCATACTCTTCCCATTTCTGTGTACGAGCTAAATCATGCCATCTGTAGCCTTCGCCGAAGTACTCGCGTGAACGCTCGTCAAGTATATAGTTAATATCTATTGTTGAGGGAGTATTGGCAATCATCACGTTGCTATGGTCATCTGTTTTTGGAGTATTTGCTGATACGCTGAACTTCCATTTACCTGCACGTTCGCGGATAACGTTAATCAAACCTCTTGCCGTGCCGTCGCATGTTGTTAATCCTCGTGTGCTTGCTCCTTTCACTGCCGCTTCAGCTGCTATAAAGTAAAATTCCGAGAACTTTAAGATATTAAACGGACGCGTACTGCCTATCTTGTCGTCGTTGTAGTCTGTACCTTTGCGCACAGCGCCGAGTTTCCAAAGTCCCGGAAAAACGGTTCTTGAAATGGCAGTGAGCGGCACTACATAATCAGATCTGCCCTGTAGTACTCCAAGCCCAGAAGTGCTGAAATCAACTGTTGTGTCAACTTTTACTTCTCCATCTTTAATCTTATAAAGTTTTGGATTAGTATTTTTAATGGGAAAATACGTAATTCCGCCCGGATCGGTGTCCAAGAAAGAAACCACAGGATCTCCCGGATTTATTTGCATGAAGTTGGCGTTGTAGAGCGGTCTGTTGCCTATGCCGCCTAAATGCCATGTGCCGCGGTAGGTTGTTACAAATGTTCCATCGAAGCGGGAATCTATGCTTCTATCGAAATCAAATGTTCCTCCTTGTTCAAATAAATTTATAGGTGGAGCCATACGCGACCACATACGGCTGAATGACTGTCCTGCCTGCACAGTGCGGGTAAACGAAGTTGCAGTATTAAGTATTTCCATGTCTGAATATTTAGGGTCGGGGTGGTTGGCATTTCTAAAGCCTGTTTGATCAAGCGATGAAGTTACAATATGGAAATACCATGTAACCATCCAAACTGCCTGATTTTGCCCAGCGCCTCCATCCCAACCGGTAACATTACCTTCGTTGTACTTGGGGTCATTTTCGTTATGGTCGGCATACAGTACTATTTCTTTGTTTCTGTCATTTGCTGCCACATTCACATCATAGAATGTCGGCTGTAATCCGTAAATGCCGGGGTTATCTATAGCTGTGGCTGCTACATCATAAGCCTGCTGGAAGTACCATTGCGCATTTTTTCCATCAGGGTCGGTGCGGTCGCAGAGCGGATATGTAGGAATATCGCGTGGATTTTCAAGCCACCATCCGTATGTTAAATAAGCCTTTGCAAGAATCAGGCGAGCGGTATTTTTTGTAACAGTTCCCGTAAGACGAGTTGTTTCGGGTAAATCTTCAACTGCTTTCAACAGAGCAGGGAATACAGCTTCAGTATAGACTTCAGGCACAGTATTGCGGCTGGAAACGCGCGTTGGTACGGTATTAAATTTTAATTTACCACCACCCAAATCAAGCGGTACGCCGCCGAAGGTTTGCACTAATTGGAAGTAGTAGAATGCTCGAAAAAAGTATGCTTCGGCAACAAGAGCAGAAGAGATGCCTACTGGCTCGGCATTGTCAATAATAGCACTTGTCGTATTAATAGCCGAATAGGCAACATTCCATAACACATCCCAGCGACTGTTTGATGGATCGGCTATCAATCCGTCTGTATGGTCTGCCATCTTGAAGTTCTCATCAGCCTGCGAGCCGTATGTATATTCATCTGTGCCTGTTTCGCAGGCGTTATAGTAGTAAGGCTGTCCGTAAATGCGACGTAAAGTCGAATACAGTCCGTTTATTCCGCCCTCAACCCCTCTTTCTGTTTTGAAAAAGCCGGGTTCAAACTTGCTGCGTGGGGTTTCGTTTAAAATATCCGAACACGCAGACAATGTAAGGAATAAAGCGATCAGTGCTATTCCTGTAATAGATTTAATGTATTTTTTTAATATCATGACTTTTTGAATTAGAATGTTATATTAATACCAAGTAAAAAATTCCGTGTTGCCGGAGTATTGTAACCTACAACCGCTAATCTAGGTAAGAAATCAGCAGTTGCCTGAAATTCGTTTCCAAATGAATTCGTTTCAGGATCCAGACCTGATTCGCTGTGATATGGAGAAAATAGTACAAAAGGATTTTGTACTGTCAGATAGGCGCGCAGTCTGCTTATGCCTATATCTTTAATAAATTTCTGGTTGAAAGTATAGCCTAATGTAATAGCGCGTATTTTCAAATAGGAAGCATCAAACAGAGCAAGCGTATTTCCATACTTGGGACTGTCTGAAGTCATAATACCGCCAGGTCTTGGGTATTTTGCGCCTGTATTTTCGGGCGTCCAGTAGTCCACATCTATATTACCGCGGCTTCCGTTCAAATTATTGAGATAACTGCTGCGTCCGTGAAGAGTAGAAATAAGTTTACCACCACTTTTGAATGAGCCGATAATGCTAAGGTCAAAGCCCTTGTATGCTACGCTGGTATTAAAACCGCCTTGAAAATCTGGATCCAATTCTATAATTTGTCTGTCATCGGCTCCAGGAGTGTCGCTAATTTTTCTTGTAGGCGTGCCGTCTGGATTGTAGTCTCCTGTATATCTTACCTTAATCATACCTACGTTTCCGCCCGGTTCGAGAATATCAAGGTAGGGATCACCTTCCTGCCACAATCCTATGTACTCGAAACCGTAATATACGTTAACAGGAGATCCTACAAACCACCCCTGACCTATGTTTCTGGTTTCTCCAGATGAAAGCGCCACCAACTCATTTTTATTGGTATACAGATTAATTCCAGCTGACCATGTCCAACCTTTGTGGTTATCCAAAATTACACCGTTTAGAGTAAATTCAAAGCCCTTGTTTTTGGTTTCTCCTACGTTTGCCATATACGAAGGAACACCAGATGTACTTGGCAGGTAAACGGTTAAAAGTATATCTTTGGTGTGTTGCGTATAATATTCTATAGTACCCGACAAACGGTTATTAAATAAAGAAAAATCCAAACCGTAGTTCCATGTGGTTGTATATTCCCATCCAAGTTTATCGTTCGGAAGTTCTGACAGATAGTAACCTGTTTTGTATCCGCTCGTTGATTCTCCGAAATTATAAAAGTACGTAGCCAAAGTACCAAGAGTGCTGTAAGGTGCAACTGACTGGTTGGATGTTTGTCCTGTACCTATCCTCAGTTTCAGAGATTTTAACCAGTTTACATCCTGCATGAAACTTTCGTTTCGTATATTCCAGCCTACAGATAGGGCGGGATAGGTGTGCCATTTATAGCCCGGCGCTAATCGCGATGAACCGTCCGAACGGAGAGTAGCCGATATCATATACTTGTTGTCGTAGTCGTACATAATGCGCCCCATCCATGACATTAATCCATATACCGAATAGCCATATGGATTGGGAGAAATACTTATAGGATCTTCAGCCATACCGAGGTCATAGTATTGGAAATGGTCGGCAGGTAGGTTTGTTACCGAAATATATGAATTGTTGAATCTGGTTTGTTCGGCAGAGAATAAGCCTACCACATTTACATGGTGTTTTTCGGCAAAGGTACGGTCAAAAGTCAGCAGATTTTCTACCGCCCAGTTGGTCATAAGCGAATGACTGTTTGAAGCGGACGATTTTGCATTCGGGTCTGTTACATTTGTTACTCCTATTCCAGTAAAACTGCCTCCTTCTGTTGTTCTTATGTTTAATCCTAAATTGATGCGGTATTTCAATCCTTCCAAAAACGGCGCTTTTACTTCTCCATATAGGTTATTATAGGAAGCAAGCGATTTTGTTTCGCTTAACCACTCGTCTTTAACTTCTTTCAATGTTTCTTTTGTCCAGATTTTCCAAGAGTTTGTTGGAGATGACCATGTGCCTCTTTTCAAATTACCGTTTTCATCGTAAGGATTAGCTATAGGCGTAGCGCCAAGTGCGCCGTCAACTCCTATTTGGTTACCTTCTGACAGTCCATAACTGTTATTGGTTGTTATCCCGAATTTAAAATACTTGCCGATTGCCTGATCCACGGCGGCGCGTAATGCAATACGCGTATATTGCTGAGTTGGGATAAGCGCCTGATCTTGATAGTATCCTGCGCCAAAGACATATCCGCCTGTTTCGCCGCCTTTGGAAAGACTTAGATCATGGCTTGTTACTATGCCCGGACGGAAAAGCATGTCCTGCCAGTCGGTGTTTATATTATCGGCTTCATCGACAGTGTTAACATATTTTGCATAACCGTTTTGAAGTGCATCAATCGTTTTTGCTGCTTCCTGTCGTAATTTAACAAATTCAGGTCCATCCATCATAGGATACCTCGAAAATAGCGTTTTTACGCCGACGTAGCCATTATAGGAAACTAAAGCCCTCGGTTCTCCATAACTGCTCCTTGTTGTTGTAATAAGAATAACCCCGTTAGCTCCGCGAGAACCATAGATAGCCGTTGCCGAAGCATCTTTCAACACATCTACACTTTTTATAGAATTCGGGTCAATATCGTTCATAGAACCGGGAAATGGAATACCGTCCAATACAATCAAAGGATCGTTAATTGCCGAGAGCGAGCGCGTTCCTCTAATACGTATTTGCATTTCTGCACCGGGTCTAGAACTTGTTTGCGTCATTTCAATTCCTGCTATACGTGCTTGCAGTGCTTGTGAAATATTTGTACTTGCTACGCTACGCATAGATTCGCCGCTTATGGAGGCTACAGAACCTGTAACTGCTTCTTTTCGTTGTGTACCGTAGCCGATAACAACAGTTTCTTCAATTACCTGAGCGTCTTCTTCCAGCGCCGCATTAATAACGCTACGCGAACCTACGGTTTCGTTCACAGTTTTGTAGCCAATAAAAGAAAACACAATCACCGAATTCTGGTCAACTGCAGTAATTGTGTAATTTCCACTTTCATCGGTCATTGCATACCTGTTTGTTCCCTGTACCATTACAGTTACTCCTCCCAAAGGCGCGTTACTTGCCGTAACCTGTCCTTTGACTGTTATTCCGCCTGTTTGAGCAAACAAACAGGAAGGAATCAAAAACAACATACAGGCAACCATTTTAAGCAATATGCTTAAGCCTGTTTTTTTTGATTTGATTAAATCCATAAATAATTTTTTTTAATTAATTTGTTATACATATTTTGTTTATTAATAATGTTGTTAATTTGGCATTTACTGTGTTTAATAATTGTATGTCATTCTTTTAATTCTATTGACATAACTAATTAACATTTCTTTGTTGTTATGTTAAATTTTGTAAACGCAAAGGTATCGTATATAAAAACGCTTGATACAAATAAAACGAAACAAACTGATTTGTATATGATACTTCGATATTTCTATTTGTAACATGTTGTTTCATTTACGTTACATTATAAATATCTGTTTTGTATAACTGTTTGAATATTAATCAATATAATTAAAAGGTTAAATAATGGCTCTTGTTAATGATTGTAAAAATATTATTAATTTTGAATTCGAAATATGATTTCAACATCACATGAATAAATTTGATAAATATATTTTTCTGTGTTTGCGCATGCTAATATTTTCTGTATGTAACATTTTAGTTTCAGTTCATTTACATGCTCAAACGGTAAGTTATTATTCGTCTGAAAACGGATTGTCAAGTAATCTCATAAATTGTATATATCAGGATACGAGAGGCTTTATATGGATTGCATCCGAATATGGATTAACTCGCTTCGATGCACTTAAATTTGTTAAATATCAACATATAGAAAATGATGAAAGTTCTTTGAATGATAATTATGTACGTACGCTTTTTGAAAACAGCGCCGGACAACTGTTTACAGGTACAATACTGGGATTGATGCAATATTGCATTGAAACCGATAATTTCAAAAATATCAGGATGATTCAGGGAACCGATACGGTTACAGCACACATTATGGGCATTATTGAAGTAGAAAACGGCGACCTGTGGATAGCTACTTCAGGTCACGGGCTTTTTATTATGCGTAAAGGCGAGTCGTTTGCAAGATACGAATCTTCCATATCATCTCAATTGAGCAGCATTTATCTAAACAGCATATATAAAGATTCATACGGCTTGATATGGATAGGTACAGACGCAAACGGAGTGAACAGTTACAACCGTAAAACCAGAGAAATAACCAAATTCAACAGTCCGGAAAAAATTTCGGGCAATAATATTTCGGCTATAGCCGAAGATAAAAACGGAAATTTATTTGTAGGCACGCTTACCAAAGGATTGAACAGATACGACCGCGAAAAAGAATGTTTTGTTTCCATTTCAAGTAAAAGCAACAATCAGTTTATTTATACCATGCTGTTGACCAATGATAACCGCTTGTTGATTGGTACAGACGGGCAGGGATTAAAATATTATAACGCACACACAAATACGATAGACGATATTGACGCTAATTTTGTGCCGTTCAACTTGGAAAAAAGTAAGGTACACGAAATATTTCAGGACAATAGAAACGGCATCTGGCTTGGATTGTTTCAAAGAGGAATATTGCATATTCCTGTAGAACAGAATATATATGATTATTACGGATACAGGTCTATAAATAATAATCTGATAGGATGGAACTGTGTGATGTCAATAACCAAAGACAGACATAATACATTGTGGGTTTCTACCGATAATGATGGACTGTACGGACTGAACGAAAAAACAAAACAGTCGGTTCATTTTCATCAAACATCATCGCCACAGTCCATTTCGGACATTGTGCTTTGTACTTTTGAAGATTCAGAAAACAATCTTTGGGTTGCCGCCTACATGAAAGGACTTGCACGAGTGAACCCCGAAACGGGACTGTGCGAATATATCCCTCAACTGTCGAACGAAAAAGTATGTTACATTACCGAAACCAATAAAAAGCAGTTGTTGATAGCAACATTAGGCTCAGGTTTGTTTGTGATGGATATTGAGAGCGGTCAGATAACGCATTACGAATCATCAAAACAGGAAAACAATGACCGAACAGTGGATGAATTATGCAACGACTGGATAAATTATATATTGTGCGACAGCGAAGGCTTCGTTTGGATAGGACATTACAACGGATTAAGCTGTTTTAATCCAGAAAAGAAAACATTTATAAATTATCTCAATAGCAATAATCTTCTACCCGGATGCGTAGTAAATTCCTTGTGTGAAGACAGTTATGGATGTATATGGATAGGTACGTCATCTCGCATGTATCGTTTTGACAAGTCAAACGGCATTGTAGAAAATATTCCGCTGCCAAACAGCAAAAGCGGCGAAATGATTTGTGGAATATGCGAAGACAACGATGGCAAAATATGGTTCAGCACATATTATGGAATTTATAAATTTGACCCGAATACAAATAAATTTTACCATTATTATGCAGGTAACGGTTTGCCTGACAATGAATTTACACGCGGAGCCGTATTCAAAGATAAAAAAGGCAAATTATATTTTGGCGGCACAAACGGCGTAACGAGTTTTTATCCGAGCGATATAACAGAACCGCAGGTAGAATTGCCTCTGTGCCTTACAGCTTTTTATGTTTCCAACAAGTCGGTACATAAAGGCGATATGTCGGGCAATCATATAATTATGCAAACATCGGTTTTGGATGCCGATACATTTCATCTTTCATACAGCGACAATACTTTTACACTTGAATTTTCAAACTTTGATTTTGTCAATGCCAAACATACAATTTACGAATACATGCTACAGGGCAAACAAACGGAATGGATAAACATGCCTCACGGAGCAAATCATGTAACGTACAATAATTTACACCCCGGACAATATAAATTTATGATACGCATTGCAAATATGCCCGACTCTCAAAAAACAATTTTTATAAAAATTTATTATCCGTGGTATCAAACAAACTGGGCTGCAATGCTGTTTGTTATGCTTGGCATTGCGCTGATACTTGTGATTGTCGGTTTTGTTTATGCAAAAATACATTACAGACACGAATTGCTTGTCAAAGAACACAATCAGGAAATAAATGAGGCAAAATTGCAGTTTTTTATCAATATCTCGCATGAAATACGTACGCCAATGACATTGATTATCAATCCGCTTGAAAAATTGCTAAAAAACAATACCGACGAAAAAACGCATCAAACCTACATGATAATATACAGAAACGCACAACGGATACTTCGTTTGATAAATCAATTAATGGATGTGCGCAAACTTGACAAAGGTCTTATACGCCTCGGTTGCAGAGAAACAGATATTGTAGGATTCATAAATGACCTGATGCATACATTTGAATATCTGTCTCAGCAAAAAAATATACGCTTTATATTCGATACGCCTTTTGATGACCTTAAAGTATGGATTGACCTTAACTGTTTCGATAAAATCATGCTTAATATACTGTCGAATGCATTCAAATTTACCGGCGAAAACGGAGAAATCATCGTAAAACTTACAACAGGCAGAGGCGACAAACGATTACAGTCGTCCGAATATTTTGAAATCAGAGTCATAGACAACGGCATAGGTATAGATTTAAATAATATAGAACGAATATTCGAACGTTTTTATCAAATACATCAAACAACTTTAGATACAAAATTCGGCACAGGAATCGGCTTGCATCTGGCACGCGAACTGGTGAAACTTCATCACGGAATTATTTATGCCGAAAAACGAAACGACAATGAAACAGGAACACAAATGGTAGTGCGCATACCTCTCGGAAAAGAACATTTGTCGCCAACCGAAATGGAAACTCCCGAAAAAGCAGCCATACGCACATCAATGTATTTCAATGCAAACAATATGGAAACGTCCGAAGAAAAGAATGATAAAAATAAACCTGCTTCTGTTTCAACATCAAAAACAAAATACAAAGTGCTTGTGGTAGAAGACGAAGACGAATTGCGCAAATATATTGCAAAAGAACTGTCATCAACATATCGCATAAAAGAATGTACTAACGGCAAAGAAGCGCTGGAACATCTGCTGAAAGAACGTTTCGATGCAGTGGTAAGCGATGTGATGATGCCTGTAATGGATGGAATAACGCTTACCTGTAAAATAAAACAGAATATAAATATCAACCATATACCTGTAATATTACTGACGGCAAAAATACAGGAACAGGATTTCATCGAAGGATTGGAAACCGGCGCAGATGCATATATCACAAAACCTTTTCATACAAGCATATTGGAACAAACCATAAACAATTTGATAGCCAATAGAGAGATATTAAGAAAAAATTTCAGCGGCGGACAGGAATACGACGATAAAATAACGCGCATAGAAATGAAATCGGCTGATGAATTATTGATGAACAGAGTGATGAAAGTTATCAGCGATAATTTGTCCAATTCGGAATTGAATGTTGAATTTTTGGCAAATAATGTAGGAATGAGTCGTGTTCACATGCACAGAAAGTTAAAAGAATTGACAAATCAATCGGCTCGCGACTTTATTCGCAACATACGAATGAAACAGGCAGCGCTATTGCTGTCAGAAAATAAATTTGGAATAGCAGAAGTTGCTTATGCTACGGGATTTAATAATGTTTCGCACTTTTCAACATCGTTCAGAGGATTTTACGGCATGTCGCCAACCGAATACATAGAAAATTTGAAACCAAATAAAATAAAATGAAATGAAAAACTTATTAAAATTTATCGTTATCATGTTGTTGTGGACAAATATCAGCGCTACGCCAAGTTGGTGCCGCGACCACAACGGTATAGTATCATTTGCCAAAAACGATGCTATGTTTTCATTAACTTCGGATGGGAAAACATTACCCATTCTGATAGATGCCAATGCCTCAAAAGGAATTGAACGGGCAATAAATGATTTGCTTAATGATTTTGAACGTGTAACACAAGCAAAACCGAAATTACTAAAACAATTGCCTGCATCAGGCAATATAATTTTGGCAGGCGAACTGGGCAAAAGCCAGTTTATTGATGTTTTAATACAATCAAACAAACTTGATGTAAATTCATTGCGCGATAAACGCGAAAAATACATCATTCAAGTAATATCCAATCCTTTTGATGGAATAGACGAAGCTTTGGTAATAGTTGGCAGCGACAAGCGGGGAACTGTTTACGGAATATACGAACTGTCGGAACAAATCGGCGTGTCGCCCTGGTACTGGTGGGCAGATGTGCCGGTTCAACAGCATGATAATATTTCTTTGAAACGTGGAACTTATTCAAACGGCGAACCTGCCGTGCGCTACCGCGGTATCTTTATCAATGACGAAGCGCCCGCCTTTCAGGGCTGGTGCGAAGAGAAATTCGGCGGCGTGAACGCAAAGATGTATGAACACATGTTTGAACTGATACTTCGTTTGCGCGGTAACTTTCTCTGGCCCGCCATGTGGGGCAATGCGCTGTACTACGACGACCCCCGCAGCGGCGAGCTTGCGGACGAAATGGGCGTAGTACTCGGCACTTCGCACCACGAGCCGATGGGACGCGCTCATGAAGAATGGGCGCACATTGGCAAAGGCGCATGGGACTATGACAAAAATAAAGCGAACTTGCAGGAGTTTTGGCGTGGCGGGATGGAACGAATGAAAGACTTTGAAACCGTTGTTACCGTGGGTATGCGCGGCGACGGCGACGCCCCGATGAGCGAAGGCGCAAACATTGCCCTGCTCCAGCGCATTATCAAAGACCAGCGCGACATTATTGCCAAAGTAACAGGTAAAAAAGCCGAAGAACGCCCGCAGGCATGGGCTTTGTACAAGGAAGTGCAGGATTATTACGACAAGGGCATGCGCGTTCCAGACGACATTACCCTCCTCCTTTGCGACGACAACTGGGGCAACATACGCAAGCTGCCCGCCATCGACGCCCCCAAACGCAAGGGCGGATACGGTATCTACTACCATTTCGACTATGTAGGCGGACCCCGCAATTACAAATGGCTTAACGTTACCCAAAACGAACGCACCTACGAGCAGATGAGCCTTGCCTACCGCCATGGCGTGGACAGGCTGTGGGTGGTTAACGTGGGCGACCTCAAACCGATGGAATTTCCCATCAGCTTCTTCCTCGACCTCGCGTGGAATCCCGACCGCTTCAATGCCCAAAACCTCGCCGCATGGACGGAGGCTTGGGTGGAACAGCAGTTTGGCGCGCAATATGTGAAGGAAATTACACGGATGCTGGATTTATATACGAAATACAACAGCCGCATAACCCCTGAATTGCTTGATGACAAAACATTCAGTCTGGATAACTACAATGAATACGAAACCGTACTCAAAGACTACAAGGATTTGGCGCTCGACGCCCTGCGGATGTACAACCTCCTGCCCGCCGAATACCGCGACGCTTTCGATGAACTCGTGCTGTTCCCCATTAACGGGGTATGCAACCTCTACGAAATGTACTACGCCTTTGCGCTGAACAAAAAGTACGCCGCCGTCTACGACATGCGGGCAAACGCCTACGCCGACAAGGTGAAGGAATGTTTTGTACGCGACTCCATACTCACCCGACATTACAACAAAGACATTGCAGGCGGCAAATGGGCGCACCAGATGGATCAGCAGCGTATTGGCTATACCAACTGGAACAATCCCCCGGTGAACATTATGCCCAAAGTGGAATATGTGTATCGCGCAGAACCCAAAGAAAAACGCTTTATCGAAGCGGACGGATATGTAGCTATCGAAGCCTGCCACTTCGCCCGTGCAAAGGGCGAGGGGAATATCCGCTGGGAAGCGATACCGAACCTCGGGCGCACAGGCTCGGCGGTAACCACTTTCCCGCAGGATGCGTACCCGCAGGCTAACTCCTCCGTGTATGTGGAATACGACATGCAAACCGTTTTTCCCGGCGGCGGGGTAACCGTGCAGGTATTCCTTGCACCCACCCTAAACTTCAATGCCAACAAAGGGCTACGCTATGCGCTCTCGTTTGACGGCGGCGAAGAAACCGTAGTGAACTTCAACGGACACTACCAGGGCGAACTCGGCGACTGGCAGGGCGAACGCATTATCAAAACCCATACCGAAATGACCGTCGGCGGCGCAGGCAACCATACGCTACGCATACGCGCGCTGGAACCGGGGATCGTATTGGAGAAGATACTGGTTGACTTCGGCGGGCTGAAACCCTCCTACCTCGGCGCCCCCGAAAGCCAATACATAAACACCAACTCACCCTTCCCCGCCGTACCGCCCAGCGATGGCGTTACCACGCGCTTGGACCACGACCAGATGATGGAACAGTTAGGGCTGGCTTATCCCGCCCTGCCCACAGGCGCGGAAGCCCCGAACAAATCGCCTTACAACACGGTGCGTTCGCTTTTCGGATTATGGACAAACTACGTAAACACATGGGAGCCGAACGGCGACTACTACACCGGCGCAAAGTTCTACCAGCCCTTGAAACTGCACGACCTCTCCGGGCTTACGGCGCAAAGCTGGCCAGCCCGCCGCGCGGAGCTGTTCAACGAAGTGCAGCAGATTTACGGACACATACCGGAAGCAGCCTCGCAGCTGAAAATAACATGGACAGTCAGCGACCCTGTAGAAGTGAAGCAGGTATTTAGCCGCACAGGGATGGTAGAAACCATACCCTTCAGGCAATACCAGATTACGGGAACAATAGACGTATCCGCATATCCCGGCGTACGCAATGCGCCTGTGATAAGCGGCACGCTGCGTATCCCTGCAAGCCTGCCCGAAGGCACGAAAGCGCCGGTAGTAATTAACTACGCCTTCAGCTTCGGACGCTTCGTAATGGGCGATGAAGACTTGTGGAAAACGATGGCGGCAGACGGTATCGGCGTCCTCTACTTCAACGCCGGCGCATTGCAGCCCGACAACGGCGAAGGGCTTACCGGCTACCTGACAGGACTGGTCAATAAAGGCAACTGGCGCAAGCCCGCCGACTGGGGTTCGCTGGTGGCATGGTCGTGGGGTATCAGCCGTTTTATCGACTTCTTTGAGCAGGACAATTCGCTTGTCGATGCGAAGCGCGTAGCGGTTACAGGACATTCGCGCTACGGAAAGGCTACGCTGGTAGCAATGGCTTATGACACGCGCATAGCTGCGGCATTCCCCAGCTCTTCCGGCGCTATGGGCGCAGCGCCAGCGCGCCGCCACTGGGGCGAAGACCTCGAAAACTGTACCGATTACGCGGAATACCACTGGCTGGCGGGTAACGCCATGTCGTATGCAGGCGTGGACGAAAGTAGCGTTGACGGCTACCTGCCGCGCAAGGTAATCCGCATGAAAGTGGACGCAGAATCGCTGGTAGCGCTTTGCGCCCCGCGCCCCATTTTCATTGGCGGCGGCGTCAGCGAGCAGGGCGAAGCATGGACAGACCCCTACGGGCAGTACCTGACAGCCGTTGCCGCAAGCCCCGTATATGAATTGCTGGGCAAAAAAGGGCTTGTGATGGACGATGTGACGGAATATAACGGAAAGAAAATACCCATGCCGGTTACCGACAAAGCCTACCTGTCGGGTGATATCGGCTACCGCAGGCACCACGGCGGACACGAAGCTGCGCCAAACTATCCGGCGTTTAAAGAATTTATATTGAAATACTGGAAATAATATTGACTATGAAAAAATCACTCCTGTTAATTATCTTAATCCTTCCCGGATTATCTTTGCAGGCTGCCGTACGCTTGCCCAAACTGATCAGCGACGGCATGGTGCTGCAGCGAGATGCCCAACTCCATATCTGGGGATGGGCTGACCCGAACGAAACCGTTCGCGTAACATTCAACAAAAAGACATATCAGACGGTAACCCCAGCCGGCGGGCAATGGGAAATATCGCTGCCTGCGCAGAAAGCAGGAGGACCCTACGTGATGCAGGTAAACAATATTACGCTCAAAGATATTTATGTGGGCGATGTATGGGTATGCTCCGGGCAATCGAACATGGAAACGCCCCTGAGCAGGGTGGCGGACTTGTATGCAGACGAAGTGGCTGCGGCTAATAACCCGCAAATACATTTCATTATCGAGCCGCACGGATATATCCCCGAAGGTCCGCAGCAGGAAATCACCGGCGGGGAATGGAAAGCCGTAACACCTGAAAATATACCGCCCCTCTCGGCTTTGGCTTATTTCTTTGCACAGGAAATGTACGACAGGTATAAAGTCCCTGTAGGGCTGATACAGGCTGCCGTGGGCGGCTCGGCGATAGAATCGTGGATAAGCGAAGAGGGCTTGCAGCGTTATCCCAAGTATCTGCATGACCTGAACAGGCAGATAGCGCAGAACAGAGGAGAAGGACGCACTGCGCCGCAGGGCGGGCAGTTCCCCCGCATGAACATGCCGCCGGACGAAGGCGCAGGCAAATGGTATCGCAAAGATATTGACGTATCCGAATGGAAACAGATGGACTTGCCCGGCTACTGGGCGGATAAGGGCTTGGGCGCGATTAACGGCGTATTCTGGTTTCGCAAAACCGTTACCCTGCCCGCAGAATGGGCAGATAAAGAAGCCACGCTCCGGCTGGGGAATATCACCAACTCCGATTCGGCATGGATTAACGGCGTGTTTGTAGGAAACACCACTTACCAGTATCCGCCGCGGATTTACAAAACGCCGGCAGGCATACTGAAAGCAGGCGAGAATGTGATTACCGTCCGCGTAGAAAGCTCCTACGGGCGCGGCGGCTTTGTAGAAGACAAACCGTTTAAACTGATTGTAGGCAATGAATCCATTGACCTTGCAGGCAAATGGAAATACCGCACAGGCAGGCGGAATCCTTCATTCCCGCCCATGCAGGCGGGCATGTCCATGCAGATGCCGACCCAGCCTACCGGCATGTACAATGCCATGATTGCGCCGCTTATCAAATACGCTGTGAAAGGCGCGTTATGGTATCAGGGCGAATCGAACACAGGGCGGGCGAAAGAATACGCTTCGCTGTTTACCTCCTTGGTCAAGGACTGGCGCAACAAATGGAACAGCCCCGATATGCCCTTCCTCTACGTGCAACTGCCGAACTTTATGACGCCCGACAGTTACCCGCCGCAACAGAGCGACTGGGCTGACCTGCGTGAAGTGCAGCGTAAAGCGCTGCCTCTGCTTCCCAATATCGGCATGGCGGTAGCCATTGACTTGGGGGAATGGAACGACATTCACCCGCTCAACAAGAAAGATGTAGGCTATAGATTGGCATTGCTGGCTCGCAGGATAGCATTCGGCGAAAAGCATATCGTAGCCTCGGGTCCCCTTTATAAAGAGGCGGCTTTGCGCGGCGACAGCCTGATAATTTCGTTCACCGAAACAGGCAGCGGGCTGGCGGCTGCTGGCGGCGAGCCTTTAAACGGCTTTGCCATTTCCGCAGACGGCAAGTATTTCGTATGGGCAAATGCCAAAATAGAAGGCAACACGGTAGTAGTATGGAGCGACTTTGTGAAAAACCCGACCATAGTGCGCTATGCATGGGGGGACAACCCTGTAAACGCCAATTTGCGAAACAAAGAAGGATTGCCCGCCTCGCCATTCAGCACTGAATAGTTGAGAAATCAGTTGACAGTTGAGAGTTGAATTTGAAAAAAAGCCCTGAAAGGGCAAAAGCAATAAATAAAAGTGACGAATGAAGAGTGAAAATAATAATTAATAGTAAAATGAAAAACATAATAATAATTCTGGATTGCTTCGTAGCTCCGCTCCTTGCAATGACGCGCTGCCTTTGTTTGTTCGTCATTGCGAACCCGAAGGGTGAAGCAATCCAGAGGAGAGAAGAATGAAAATAATAATTAATAGTAAAATGAAAAACATAATAATAATTCTGGATTGCTTCCTAGCTCCGCTCCTCGCAATGACGCGCTGCCTTTGTTTGTTCGTCATTGCGAACCCGAAGGGTGAAGCAATCCAGAGGAGTGAAGAGTGAAAATAATAATTAATAGTAAAATGAAAAACATAATAATAATTCTGGATTGCTTCGTAGCTCCGCTCCTCGTAATGACGCGCTGCCTTTGTTTGTTCGTCATTGCGAACCCTAAGGGTGAAGCAATCCAGAGGAGTGAAGAGTGAAAATAAAAATGAATAATGAAATGAATAATGAAAAGAACAAAGACCATGGAAAAGATAACGAATCTAACGGAGTTGTTACGTTAGATTCGTTGACCGGCACTAAATGGAGACTTGTGGGTATTGTCAATGCACAAACAGGCGCACTGGAAAAGATTGTACCAAGAGAGGTCAAATATATTAATAATTATGAAATGGAAGATGGAGAGCCAATGGATTGCGAAAAATGTTATACGCTTGTTTTTGATTCAGAATCTACCGCACAGGGATGGTCTGTATCTAATAACATATATGTATCGTTTTTTGAGCCGCTTAAAAGTAGTTCGATAAACATATATTTTTCTAAAACCCCTGATTACAGAAGTACATTAGTTTTAGAACCGCCTACACCCAGCCGTTATCTTGATGCATTCGACAACTTGACTTCTTATATTTGTTATAACAATGAACTGAAACTTTATTATAATAACAACAAAAATTATTTACTGTATAAATTAATACAATCATGAAAAATATATTAATAAAAACAATAACGCTTGCGCTGATGATGGCAGGAACAGTATCTTGCAAAAAAGAAATATAAATGAAGATGAACGCTAAAAAAATATTCAAGCCTCCATGATGCAGATATGCAATTCTCCGAGCATTAAACAGAATTCAGATGAATTCTCAATAATCGGAAGCCGATTAAACGGAAATCAGATAAATTCTCAATAATCGGAAGCCGATTAAACGGAAATCAGATGAATTCTCAATAATCGGAAGCCGATTGAATGGAAATCAGATGAATTCTCAATAATCGGAAGCCGATTGAACGGAAATCAGATGAATTCTCAATAATCGGAAGCCGATTAAACGGAAATCAGATGAATTTTCAATAATCGGAAGCCGATTAAACGGAAAACAACATTCAATAACTGAAACAAATAAAATAAACAATAAATAATAAAATAAATTAATATGAATAAAATTTTAAGAATACCTCTTTTACACGAGTACAACATTTCCGACCATTTGGAATTTCATGAATCATCGTACAAAATTTGCGATAAGTACAAAGTTCAAATCGATGCGCCCGCCATGCTTGCGGCATATTTTCAAACGTTGGAACAGGAACAGCACATTTACAAATGGCACAGAAGTAGCGAATTTACGGCTAAAAAAGCCGACGCAGACCATGCCCGCGACAGCGCATTCAAAAGCATTGTGGCTAAAATTAATATCGATATGAAGCATTTCAATCAGTCGATACGCGACAATGCCATGCACATTCATAACCTGCTTACCGCATACGGCAACGTGGCTAAAGCCGATTATGATGCTGAAACTGCAAATATTGACAGCCTCGTGGCGCGACTGATGGGCAGTGAATATATTGCTGCCGTTCAGAACTTAAATCTTGTAGAGTGGGTGAATGAACTGCACGCACAGAACGAACTTTTCAAATCTTATGTGTACGACGCCGCGCAGGAAAAAATTGAAAAACCCGATATGGCGCCCGTAGCCGCACGCCGCCAGACCGACTCAGCATTGAAGCAAATCACAAACCGCCTGACATCGCTGATTATACTCAACGGGCAGACTAACTATGCAGGATTTATCGCTGAGTTCAACGTGCTTACAGACCATTTTAATAATGTGTTGCACGAACACTACGGACGTATTCATGCCCGCGTGGATATTACCACTGCGGCGATTGATGTCATACCCGCGCAGCAATACACAGGCAAGCCTGTATTTGTTATCCCTGCATTGACGCTCACTGTTGAAAAGGATGGCAAGAAGACAGTCCTATACCCAGTATTCAGCGAAGATTTTACGGTAAATTACAAAAATAACATCAATCCCGGCACTGCAATCCTCGTGATTAAAGGCATTGGAAAATATACAGGCGAAATAACGACAACATTTAATATAGTTGACAGTTGACAGTTGAGAGTTGAATTTGAAAAAAAGGCTGCAAGCCTTCAAGCATTAGCACAGGGCAACGCCCTGTGAAAAGAAACGAAAAATTGATAAAAAGCCCTGAAAGGGCGAAAGCAATAAATAAAAGTGACGAATGAAAAGTGAAAATAATAATTAATAGTAAAATGAAAAACATAATAATAATTCTGGATTGCTTCGTAGCTCCGCTCCTCGCAATGACGCGCTGCCTTTGTTTGTTCGTCATTGCGAACCCGAAGGGTGAAGCAATCCAGAAAAGTGAAGAATTAAAATAATAATTAATAGTAAAATGAAAAACATAATAATAATTCTGGATTGCTTCGTCGCTCCGCTCCTCGCAATGACGCACTGCAACGAGGCAAAACAAAACAAACAAAATAATATAATAACAAAATAAAATAAATAAAAATGAAAAGACAAATACAATTATTGACCTTAGCCTTTTTGACATTGGCGCTCCACGTGCATGCCGAAGACGGCAGCCGCCTCTGGCTGCGCTCCGATACCACTGCGCAGGCAACGGTAACAGCAAACAAACAAAGCCCTGTTATCGCCGTAGCGATACATGAACTGCAAACGCAATGGCAGGGCGCTCCTGTACGGTTGAATATCGCCGTCACAAAAGCCATTAAGTCGCTCGGCAATGACGGCTACCTGATAGACGGAAACCCGCAAACGGTGGTTACCATTACTTCCGCTTCCGAACAGGGACTGCTCTACGGCGCATATCACCTGCTTCGCCTGCAGGCTACGCAAAAGATGCCTGCCGTATTGACTGTAGCCGAATCGCCCAAATACGAACGGCGCATTCTCAACCATTGGGATAATATGGACAGAAGTATCGAACGCGGCTATGCAGGGCGTTCACTCTGGGAATGGGAAAAGTTGCCCGACACCCTGTCGCCGCGCTACAAGGAATATGCGCGGGCTAACGCCTCCATAGGAATTAACGGCACGGTACTGAATAACGTCAACGCCAACCCGCAAATCCTGACAGCCGAATACCTCGCAAAAGTGAAAGCCCTTGCCGATATATTCCGTCCTTACGGCTTGAAAGTATATCTGTCGGTTAATTTTGCCGCCTCGAAAACACTGGGCGGGCTGCCCGACGCCGACCCGCTCAACAAGGAAGTAATACAGTGGTGGAACAACAAGGCAAAGGAAATATATGCGCTGATTCCCGACTTCGGCGGCTTTCTGGTAAAAGCCAACTCCGAAGGACAGTCGGGTCCGCAGGACTACGGGCGCACTCACGCAGACGGAGCGAATATGCTGGCAGACGCGCTCAAACCGTATAAAGGCATAGTCATGTGGCGGGCGTTTGTGTACAATCCCACAAAAGAAGACCGCGCCAAGCAGGCGTATCAGGAGTTTGTGCCGCTCGACGGACAGTTTCGCGACAACGTGATTATCCAAATCAAAAACGGGCCCGTAGATTTCCAGCCCCGCGAACCGTTCAGCCCCCTGTTCGGCGCATTGCAGCGCACACAGGAGATGATAGAATTTCAAATTACGCAGGAATACCTCGGCTTCTCCAACCACCTCGTATATCTCGCCCCGCTTTTTAAGGAAACGCTCGACAGCGACACCTACGCCGGCGGGCAAGGCTCAACCGTAGCGAAAATCACAGACGGAACGCTGCGCCCGGCAAAAGTAACCGCTATTGCAGGCGTTGCCAATACAGGCGACAGCGCAAACTGGTGCGGGCATTACTTTGCGCCCGCCAACTGGTATGCCTTCGGTCGGCTTGCATGGAACCACGAACTGACGTCGGAGCAAATCGCAGACGAATGGCTGCGCATGACCTTCACTGCCGACGAACGTTTTATCAACCCTGCCAAAGAGATGATGCTTGTCTCGCGCGAAGCCTGCGTAGATTATATGATGCCGCTTGGGTTGCACCATATCTTTTCGTTCAATGCACACTATGGGCCTCAGCCTTGGGGCTATTTTCCCGGCGGTCGGCAGGACTGGATGCCCGTGTATTATCATAAAGCCGACAGCCTTGGCGTAGGATTCGACCGTTCCGCAACGGGAAGCAATGCCGTGTCGCAATATTTCCCGCCGCTGAACGACATTTACGGCGATATCGCCCGCTGCCCCGAAAACATGCTGCTCTGGTTTCACCATGTATCATGGACGCATAAATTAAAATCGGGAAATACTTTGTGGGAAGAACTCTGTTACGCTTACGAACGCGGCGTGAACAAAGCGCGCGACTTGCAAAAAACATGGGACAGGCTGGAGCAGTACATAGACGGCGAACGGTTCGCCGCCGTACAGTCGAAGCTGCAAATACAAACAAAAGACGCCGTATGGTGGAAAGACGCCTGTTTACTATATTTCCAAACATTTTCCAAACTCCCCATTCCCTACGATATTGAACGCCCGATACACAAAATGGATGATTTGAAAATGGTGAGGTTCACCCAAGATGATGTTCTCAAAAATAATTACTGTATAAAATAAATTCTGGCTATTAATATTAACAAGCGAACTACTATAAATAAAATTAATGAATATGAAAAAAATATTATTAAAAACAATAACGCTTGCGCTGATAATGGCAGGAATAATATCATGCGGAAAAGATGACAAATCCAATGAACTCAATGAACCTGTTAAGTTGAAAGGTTCAGGTTGGATGCTTGAAGGTATTGTAGATGTCAAGACTGGTGAAATGAGAGAACTTGAAGTGGATTATAACGAATGTGCCTTTATTCATTTCGATACGGACAGTACAGCGGTTGGATGCTGGGGTGCGAGTGAAATATATCTCCACCTTTCGCCGCAACTTGTATCTGTTGTTATTAAAGATGAAGATGCCTCTTATACCGGCGATCTTCAACTGTTCTATGAAACAATAAAAACAATAACAGCGTACGATGTTATAATATTTAATGATTTTTCAATTACATCAAAACTGAAACTCTATTGTAATGCAGGAAATAATTATTTACTGTATAAACGTGTAGGCATTGATAAAAATAATTAAACAGTCATGAAAAAGATATTATTAAAAACAATAGCGCTTGCACTGATGATGGCAGGACTAGTATCCTGCGGGAAAGATGATAAACCCAATGAGCCTGTTAAGTTGAAAGGCACAGATTGGATGCT
>JAISNL010000169.1 GCA_031276235.1 Prevotellaceae bacterium
TGATTATGAGTATACTTACCGATGACAAAATTACAGGAATTTTTTGTATAGTAGATGATTTTTGTAAAGAATTATCAAAAGAGTTGACAGAAATACCAAAATTGGAGGCTGGCGGCACAAAACATCGCAACCGTCCATATACAATGTCAGAGAGCGAGATAATCACCATCCTCTTGCTCTATCATTTTGGAAGTTTCAAAAACTTCAAACATTATTACCTGCACTATATTTGTGTACATTTGAAACAAGAATTTCCAAATGCATTGTCATACAATCGTTTTATTCAAATAGAACATCGCGTTTTCATGCCTGTGATGTTTTTTCTGAACACAGTCTGTTTCGGGAAATGTACAGGTATAACTTTTATTGACAGCACAAAAATGATAAAGGTGAATTACTTTCATTTTGCCTTACACCCGGCAATGTTGACGACAGAAACCCTCAAACAATTAAAACTCTAACCAAGAAACTGTTTGGTAAACTTTTCGCTGATAGAAGGATATATTTCTGCTACGCTTTTTAAAATGCTTTTCGACGATGGAATATTCCTTGTTACAGGCATCAAAAGCAATATGAAGAATCGTCTGATGCCACAACTCGATCGCATACTGTTACGTAAACGCTCTGTTATTGAGACTATTAATGACGAATTAAAAAACATCGGCAACATTGAACATTCGCGTCATTGATCTGTTAATAACTTCATTATGAATTTGATCTCGGTGCTCGGTGCATACTGTTTCTTCGATAAAAAACCATCTATCAGAATTAACTATCCGCAGATATTAGGGAAATTAGTTTTAGTTTAGTTCCTCTATTATTTGAATATATCCTTTGATCTTTCTTTTCCGATAACATTTGTGTAATCGGAATCATGACAATTGCCCCTAATTTTCCTCGCTTTTGATCTATGGCTTATCCAAAACTCAGGTTATTATTTTATCATCCGAGTGGTCATCAATATTTTTTATGTATTTTTTTGTTTCGACAGCAACTACTCCGCTCAACAAAATGAGAGCAATAAGATTGGGTATAGCCATCAAACCGTTGGTAATATCTGCAAAATTCCAAATCAAATCCAGCGAAAATACCGCTCCTGTGAATACCATTATCAAATACGCAATTTTGTAGGGAAGTACTGATTTGCGCCCGAAAAGATATTCAATCGACTTCTCTGCATAGTACGACCAGCCGATAATAGTTGTAAAAGCAAACATTAAAAGCGACAGACCGAGAATTGTTTCTCCGAAAGGCACATTTGAAAAAGCCAGCTGCGTTAAGCCAAAGCCTGTAAGTCCCGATTCCCATGCGCCGGTGTTTACGATTGTCAAGCCTGTTAGAGCGCAAATAACAACAGTATCCCAAAATGTACCGGAAGACGATACCAGCGCCTGCCTTACGGAATTGCGTGTGCGTGCGGCAGCGGCAACAATAGCGGCAGAACCAAGCCCTGATTCGTTTGAAAACAGTCCGCGTGCAACGCCGTAGCGTGCCGCAAGCATTATTATCACACCTGCGCCGCCACCGCTCGCCGCCTTGAACGAAAATGCCTGATTAAAAATTAATTTTATGCTGTCTATTAATGTTTCGTAACCTGTAATCAATATAAACAAACAGCCCGCTACATAAAAAAACGCCATAAACGGCACTATGCTCTGGCTTACCCGTGCAATGCTTTTTATTCCTCCTATGATTACCAGTCCCGCAATTAACGCCAAAAAAAGCCCTATCAGTATTTTTGTTTCTATAATGATGCCTGCAATATTTATTTCGGAGGCAAAGTTAAACGTTGTAAAAACAGCATCCTTTATTGAATTTGATTGTGTTGACGAACCTATGCCAAAAGCAGCCATAGCAGCAAATACGGCAAACATTATTCCTAATATTTTTCCGAGTTTTTTATTTTTCAATCCGTATTGAAGATAATACATCGGACCTCCGGCAATGCTGCCATCTTTGCGCACTGTTCTGTATTTCACGGCAAGCAATCCTTCGGCATATTTTGTTGATATGCCCAAAACTCCCGTCATCCATATCCAAAATATTGCTCCGGGACCTCCGAGCGCAATGGCTGTGGCTACGCCTACTATATTGCCTGTTCCTATGGTTGCGGCAAGCGCAGTTGCCAGCGCGCTGAACTGGCTAACATCTCCGTGCGAACTCTTATCGCGCATTACGGAAAGACGGATTGCCCTGCCAACATAACGCTGTATGAAACCGAGCCTGAATGTTAAAAAAACATGAGTCCCAAACAGAAGTATTAAAAGAGGCCATCCCCATAACCATGAGGACAAATCTGCAATAAAATTAGAAAAATCAGCCATAGTATTTTTATTATGTTATCTGCAAAGGTAATTTTTTTTGATAAAAAAATTATCATTACAAAAAAAATATATATCTTTGCCGCTGATAAAAAAATATTAACATAATTAAAATAACGGGTTATGGAACAAATAACAAAAAATTTCAAGCTTATTGCAGGAGTGTTGGTAATCATTTTCAGCTTTTTACCATTTTATACAGGTGTAAGCGGATTTTGGTTACTCAGCCATGGCGATATTCTTTCTCTTCTTTTTGTTTTGGTGATTTTATTAGGCGCGGCAGCTCTAATATTTGTTTCCTTAGTAAAAGATATTGAAGTAACGCCAAAATTCAAGCTATCCTTTCTTGCCAAATTGGCAATACTTGCAGGTGCAGTATTAATATTGGTTAAATTACTGCTAAGCAGTTTAGGATTGCTTTTAGTAATTGCTGTTGCCCTTGCTCTTTTCTTTGAAGACAAGGTTGTACAAAGGCTAAAAAAATAATTATACAAATTATTTTTCTGGTTTGAAGACTTGCCGCATGTAATGTTCGGCAAGTCTTCATTTTTTAGAGTCGTACTCAAAGCATCCGAAAACGTCAGCCCCTTCTCCTGAAAAGGGACGCCCCTTTTGGTAAAAACATCAGCCCCTTTTCAGGAAAAGGGAAGCCCCTTTTTTTCACGACTTCCGCTTATTAAAGCAATCGCTCTTCAGCAACGCTGTAAAAATGCTGGCAGCGTCATACATTACAAGACCGTTGAAAGTTGAAAATGATAATTAATAATGAGATGATAAACATAATGGCAAAGGCGCTTAAAAGAAACACCGCATCATTGCAAACGTCAGCGAAGCAATCCAGAATAGTTAATAGTAAAACAAATAACTTTCAACTGTTTCGGTAAATCTCTAAGTAAATTTTGCCGATACTGTCCGTTTTTTGTTCAATTTGTTGCGTCTGCGTTTGTCGCGTTTTTGCGATTTGTCTGATTTGGCTCTTTTGCGGGCGTTTTCATAAAAATTATGTCCTTCATTATTATACTGTCTTTGCTTTTTGCTTTCTTTGGCAATATCTATTTCAAATGAAGTTCTGTTATTTCTGTAAAAGGCATTTAAAAGCTGTTCAGACTGATCGGCAAATACATCAAAAAAGGTAAATTTATCGGATATTTCAATATTGTTTATATTTATTGATTTATCGTTGGTTATATCGTTTATAAGCCCCAAAATAGCGCGAGGCGAAGCATTTTGTTTTGCTCCAAAATTTATTTTCATTCTTATTCGCTGTCCCCGTTTGGATGTTTTGTCGCGGTTATTGCGGTTTTCGCAGTTGCGTTCTTTTTGCGATTTGTGGTTTTCATCTTTACTGGGCTTGTCGGGAATATTCAAATCGACTGCATTTTTGTAATAATCGAGAAATCTGTTAAATTCGAGCGAAACAAAACGGCGTATAATATCTTCTTTGGGGAGATATTCCAGTTTTTTGAATACATGCGGGAGGAACTGGTCTATTTTTTCATCGTTCACCTGCACATGTTCCATTCGTTCTATCTGGTAGAAAAGCTGGCGTTTGCAAATATCCAGCCCTGATGGAACATTTTCTTTTTTAAATTGCTTTTTCACCATTCGTTCTATTTCGCGAATACGATTATGTTCGCGCGTATGAATGATTGAAACCGCAATGCCTTTTTTGTTTGCTCTTCCCGTTCGTCCGCTGCGATGAGTATAAATTTCAACATCGTCGGGAAGATTATAATTTATAACATGAGTCAGGTCGTTTACATCAAGTCCGCGAGCGGCAACGTCGGTTGCAACAAGTATTTGCAGATTGCGTATTCTGAATTTGTTCATCACCGAATCGCGCTGCGGCTGGCTTAAATCTCCATGCAGGGCATCTGCATTATAGCCATCGCGCATCAGTTTTTCGGCAACATCTTTTGTTTCCTGTCGGGTTCTGCAAAATACTATTCCGTAAATATCGGGGTTTATATCAACAATTCGTTTCAGCGCCAGATAGCGGTTTGCCGCCTGCACCGTGTAATAAATATGTTCTACGTTGTCGCTTCCCGAATTGCGAATGCCTATTGAAATTGATTTTGAATCGCGCATGTATTTTTGGGCAATCTGTTCAATCGCTTTAGGCATTGTTGCCGAAAAAAGCAATGTGCGGCGTTCGTCTGGAACGCTTTGTAATATTGTTTCCAAATCTTCCTGAAAGCCCATGTTGAGCATTTCGTCGGCTTCGTCAAGAACTAAAAACGACACGTGGTCAAGTTTTACTTTTTTTCTGTTGATAAGGTCAATCAGACGTCCCGGCGTTGCAACAACTATTTGAGGCTGCTCGGTCAGTTGCCTTATTTGCGATATAATATTTTCGCCTCCGTAAACGGGAACGATTTTTATACCTGACATGTATTGCGCATAATTTTTCAAATCGTTTGCAATCTGAATACACAATTCGCGCGTAGGCGACAGTATTAAAACCTGAGTCTGTTTTTTCTCGCTGTTTATTAAATTCAGCAAAGGCAAACCGAATGCGGCTGTTTTGCCTGTTCCTGTTTGCGCCAGCGCAATTAAATCGCATGTTTCGTTCATTACGAACGGAATTACCTGTTCCTGTACAGGCATGGGATTTTCGAAGCCAAGACAATCAACTGCCGTGATAAGTTCGGTACATAATCCCAAATTTTTGAAAGTAGTCATAAAAATATAAATGTTTACACGCTTGGTTGTATCGGCTCGAAGATTCTTTTATTTTTATAATTTTGATTTGAATAATTAATTTGTTATTGCTCAAAACGTGTAATCCCACTAAAACGAAAGGCTGCAAGCCATTCGGAGAATTTTATCAAGAAAATACTAAACAAACGTCAGTTAAAATTGGGCGCAAAAGTAGTAAAAAATATTATACCGCAACACATTCATCAATAAATATTTTTCAAATACGGTCAGCAGTTTGCGAATAACAATATTTAGATTGCATATTTGAATATCGTTTATGCTGTTTCAAATTTTTTGTCAAAAATTTTATAAATATGCGTGCGATTGAGAATATTTCATATAAATTTGTTGAAAAAATATGGATATGAAAATACTTGTTACCGGCGCCGAAGGGCAATTAGGCAGTGAAATTCAAAAAATTTCGGCAAAAAATCATTCGTTTCAATACATTTTTACCGATTATGCCGAACTTGATATAACCGATATAAATTCGGTGAAAAAATTTTTTGCCCTTCAGCGTCCCGATTTTTTGATAAATTGCGCTGCATATACTGCCGTAGATAAAGCAGAATCGGATTATGAAAAAGCATTGCTTATTAATGCTGATGCGGTTGCCAATTTGGCAGATGCCTGCAAAATTTGCGATACTGTATTTTTCCATATTTCTACCGATTATGTTTTTGATGGCAAAAAACCTTCTGCCTATTTTGAAAACGACCAAACCAATCCTGTTTCAGCATACGGAAAAACAAAATTATACGGAGAGCAAAATGCTTTGAAATATCACAAATCTGTTATTATCCGAACATCGTGGCTATATTCATCTTTCGGCAACAATTTTGTGAAAACGATGTTGCGATTAGGCGCGGAACGCCAAACAGTAAAAGTTGTTGCCGACCAGACAGGCTCGCCTACATACGCCGAAGATTTGGCTAATGCAATATTGAAAATTACAGATAAAATTGTCGAAAATCCTGCAAATCTGAAATCGGGAATTTATCATTTTTCAAATGAGGGACAATGTTCGTGGTGCGATTTTGCAAAAGAAATTATGATGATGTCGGGCAATAAAAACTGCCGTGTAGAACCAGTTTCAACATCCGAATATCCAACTCCAGCACAGCGCCCGCAATACAGTTTGCTGAACAAAGAGAAAATAAAAGTTGATTACGATGTAGATGTCCCTCACTGGAAAACAGGTTTGCAAAAATGCATTAATATACTTAAACAAAAAAACTGCTGATGTACTGTGGAATCATATAATTATATTAAAGTATGGCATTATCATATTTTGCGGTGCAAAGACAGAATAAAATAGAGGAACTGGGGCTGAATCAACAGATAAAAACAATACTGCGAGCGAAAAATTCCTCGCTTTTTGTGGCAAAATGGCAGTTTTGACAGTTGACAGTTAACAGTTGACAGTTTTTATCATTCTCAACTGTTAACTGTCAACTGTTTCTCTGCACCAATACTCTCCTAAATTTTTCTTTACCATTGACAACAGGTATATACGATGTATTTTCTTCAATAAGTTTATATCCCTTTTCCAATATACCGTTTAATATTGGACGGGCTGATACGGCAAAAGGTTTTTCATAGTCATTCGGAATATAACAGTTATCTACTAACAATATTTTCAAATCGTCATATTGTTTATGCTTTTCGGGTATTTCTTTTAATGAAACTATTTTTAATTGCTTATATTTTGGTCTGTCTTTTACAGGAATATTTGTAAACCAATAACCCGCCGCTCTGTTAAGTTCTTTCTTGGGCGTTAAAAACCAGTCTATTTCATTATATCCCGCCCATACTTTATTATCCTTAAAATATGGAATATATGCTTTTGTAACAGGATTTGCAATATTAGAAATAATGAGAAACTGCTTTCCGCTTTCAACAGTAATTTTCCAATAATCTATCGCTCTTGAGAACGGCGGGTTTGTGCATACTATATCCGCTTCTTCTTTAAGTATTTTAAGCGATAGCGGGTCATCAAAACTGCCTGTATAGCCTTTTGGAAAATCTTTAAATTCCTTGAAGCCGTCTTTGGTAAATACATAGCCTTTCGTGCCTTGATTGAATAAGTCCACAGCGCCGCTGTAGTGTGTGCATATCAACTTTTTCAATTCAAGTTCTTTGAAATTACGCAAAAAATATAGCGCAAACGCCGATGTATTCTTTTCATTGTTATCAACCGCGTCATCGCAGTTGCAGAACACCGTTTTATCCTTCCAAATCTTTTTATCATACATCGACAGTTCCTTTTCAACGTCTTCGTATCTGGTATAAAACTCGTCATTATTTGCTTTTTGCGCCTTTTGCAATACGTCTCTTTGGGATAATCCTCTTTCTTCAAGAGACGGCGTTGTTTTCTTTACTATTTTTATTATCTCTTTTTTATCTTCGGTTTTAATAAATATTTCTTTAACAAACAGCGGATGGCTTTTTATAAATGTTACATACTGCTTAAACAGTTCGGAATTGAAAAAATATATTTCTCTGCTTTTTTCTTCTCGAAGGGCGCTGTATTTTATTTTTATATCATTTTCAACTTCTGTCATATTTTTTACTTCACAGGCAAATAAATACCGGTAAACGTTTTCTTTGGATTTGCCTGTCATATTGTTGTATTCTTTTAGCCTTCTTTCCAAATCGTTGGTTTTGCCGATTTTGCATTTTGAAGGCTCTAAAGAGGCTTGAACTGTGTAAATGTATTGTTTTGCCATTTTTTGTTTCTTCTGATGATTTTAATATATTATTACCATATTTTGTATTGTGTCAAGTCCATATTTGTATGTTTATCATCGTAAATAAAAAATATTTCGGCGCAAAGATAGAATAAAAAACTTTATAATTTTTCATCTGGCGGCAGGGCTGCTTTCTTTATATCGTTATTATTATCCATTAATTCTAAATTTTTCATTTTATTTACATCTTCGCATTTGAGATTCCCAATCATTTTTTTACATGTCGCCTAATTTTACTAATTTTACAGCCTGATATTATTAATAATTGCAAATGACAGTTGATTCATACACCATAACAGACTTGCGGAAATCGTCAAACGACAGTTTCGGATTTTTCTATTTGCTCAACAATCTTGATTTGAAATCTTCGCTGTCGAAACGTTATATATATTCGCAAAATTTCATAACCGACAGGCATGAACTCGAATACGAACTGAATAAAATAGAAGAAACAGTATCATTGCTAGACAAGCCTCAACACGACAAAATATTTTTGGCTGTTGAAAACAGGCTTTCGCAAGTTTCGGATATCGGCGGCACATTGCAGAATCTCGCAAATTCGATAATGTTGAGCGATGTGGAACTGTTCGAAATAAAAAAGTTTGCAATAATTGCCGATGATATAAAGCAACTTTTGAACGAATTGCATTTGGTTGATTTGCCCGATTTGACAGACGTCATAAATATACTCGACCCCGAAAAAATGCGAGTAGCAACATTCTATATTTATGACGCCTATTCAGATAAACTTGCCGCTTTGCGAAAATTGCTGAAAGGAAAAAACGCAAATCAGTCAGCCGAATTATATCAGCAAATAATAGACCTCGAAGACGAAATACGCAGGCAACTTTGTTTGAAATTAAAGATGTATGCTCAGCCTTTGAATATCGCATTATCGCAGGTTGCATATATTGACATACTTTTGGCAAAAGCAAAACAGGCAAAAAATGAACATTTCTGCAAACCTTTTATTGCTGACAAAATCACGTCGTACAAGGCGCTGTTTAATCCGCAATTGAAAGATTCGCTGCACAGACAGGGCAAAACGTATCAACCTTTGGATATTTTGTTCGGACAATATCCGACTTTGATTACAGGCATAAACATGGGCGGCAAAACCGCGCTTCTCAAAACGCTTGCACTTGCGCAGTATCTTTGTCAGTTCGGATTTTATGTGCCTGCAACAGAAGCAAAAATTACTCTTGTTGACAAAATAATGATTTGCATAACAGACGAACAAAATCATTTGCAGGGCTTGTCATCGTTTGCTGCAGAAATGAAAAACGTTAACAAAATATTATCCGAAATTACGGCAAATAAATCTTTGCTGGCGCTGATAGACGAACTTGCACGAACCACAAATCCTGCCGAAGGCAGCGCCATTGTAAGCGCCATGCTTGATATTCTTTTCGAACGCAAAATTTGCGCTTTTATTACCACGCACTACGATAACATTACTTCAGACTGCCGCCGCCTGCGCGTGCGCGGATTGACAGATACCGATGAAACCGTTGATGAAAAAAACATAGACCGCCATATAGATTATTCGCTTGTTGAAGAAACGGCAACCGACGTTCCGCACGAAGCGTTGCGCATAGCAGAAATACTCGGAGTGAACGAAGATTTGATAAGGCGGGCAAAACATAAAATGAAGAAATAAAATAAAATATGTAAAACAAAAAAAATATGCAAAAAAGTAAAATAGGACTTGATTTTGAAAAAGTGAAACATGCCAAACAGGTTGCCAAAAATATTGCAGCCGATGTGCAAAAATTTGTTGAAAATTATACTACCGTTGCCGTAGAGCGCACTGTTTGCCGCCTTCTGGGCATTGATGGAGTAGATGAAAATGGCGTACCTTTGCCTAATATTTTGGTTGATCAAATCAAAGAAAAAGGAGTTTTGGGAGAAGGAATAATGTTTTTTTTGGGCAATGCAATGCTCGAAACAGGTTTGCAGCCTCAACAAATAGCCGAAAAAGTTGCAAAAAACGAACTTGAAATAACAAAATTGCCCTTTAATTCTCAAGCCGAAATAGAAACAGTATTAAAACCCGCTATCGATGCAAGCATTGAACGCATCAACAACCGTAAGGCTCGGCGTGCGCACTATCTGGAAACTACAGGCGAAGGCTCGAAGCCGTATCTTTATGTAATTGTTGCAACAGGCAATATTTACGAAGATGTTGTTCAGGCTCAGGCGGCGGCGCGTCAGGGAGCGGATATTATTGCCGTTATTCGTACAACAGGTCAGAGCCTGCTCGATTATGTACCCTACGGAGCAACAACCGAAGGCTTCGGAGGAACTTATGCAACTCAGGAAAATTTTCGCATAATGCGCACCGCCCTTGACCAGACAGGTGAAGAAACAGGCAGATATATACGGCTGTGCAATTATTGCTCTGGATTGTGCATGCCAGAAATTGCTGCAATAGGAGCGCTCGAAGGTCTCGACGTTATGCTTAACGATGCCCTCTACGGAATTTTATTTCGCGACATAAACATGCAAAGAACGCTTATTGACCAGTATTTTTCGAGAATTATCAACGGCTTTGCAGGCGTGATAATAAATACCGGCGAAGACAATTACCTTACTACCGCCGATGCCTATGAACAGGCGCATACGGTTTTGGCTTCAGACTGCATCAACGAACAACTGGCGCTTATTGCAGGTTTGCCCGAACAGCAAATGGGTTTGGGACATGCCTTTGAAATGGATCCACAACTCGAAAACGGCTTCCTTTACGAGTTGGCGCAAGCGCAAATGACCCGCGAAATATTTCCTGACGCGCCGCTTAAATATATGCCGCCCACAAAATTTATGACGGGAAACATTTTCCGCGGACATATTCAGGATGCGCTTTTCAATATGATTGGAATATGGACAAATCAAGGTTTGCAACTGCTCGGAATGCCTACAGAAGCAATTCATACACCTTTTATGAGCGACAGATATTTGTCTATCGAAAATGCCAAATACATATTCAATAACATGAAAAATATAGGCGATGAAGTTGAATTTAAAAAAGATGGAATAATGCAAACTCGAGCCAAAAAAGTTCTTGATGATGCTATCGCCCTGCTCGAAACCCTTGAAAAAGAAAGTTTGTTTACAGCTTTGGAAAAAGGCATATTCGGAGATGTTAAACGCTCGAAAACCGGAGGTAAAGGGTTGGATGGCGTTGCCCCGAAAGGTAAAAAATATTTCAATTCATTTGTAGCGCTGATGAAGCAAAATAATGAAAAATGATTTGCAGCCTGTATGTTGAGATTTGCAGGTACGCCGTTTATACAGAAACAACGATTTTGGCTGAAAACATTTGAACAAACAGGGAAAGATTATTGTTTATTTGCATGAAAAAACATCTGTTTTTTGCTTTTCATGCAAATAAGCAACTCGTATGCCAGCATACCTTTGTCCCAAAGATGTACAATTCAAAAGTACATGTGTACAATCTAAAAGTACAGATGGATTTTTCAAAAGTACACGTGTACAATCTAAAAGTACAGATGGATTCTTTAAAAGTACATGTGTACAATCTAAAAGTACAGATGGATTCTTTAAAAGTACATGCGTACAATCTAAAAGTACAGATGGATTCTTTAAAAGTACATGCGTACAATCTAAAAGTACAGATGGATTCTTTAAAATTCGGTAATGCCGTACATTGTATTACATTACCTGAAATTCTATGTGAACTGTTTATTGTGAGGGCATATTGTTGAATACGATGCACATCCAAAATTTGAATGTACCGACACTGACAATAGTATTTTTTCTGTTATGCAATAAAAATAAAATCCATACATTTGCACAATTAATTTTAGAAATATGAAAAAACGTAAAATAATAGCAGGCATAACAGGCGCAAGCGGACAGATTTACGCCAAAACACTACTCGATGCGCTTGACATTTGTCATTCTGATTTTGACGAAATTGCCGTTGTATTTACACAAACAGGCAGGCAGGTTTTCGATTACGAAATTAATGAAGATATTAAAACATACAGGAATATCAGGATTTATGAAAACGATGATTTATTTGCTCCATTTGCTTCTGGTTCGTCTGATTACGATACGTTGATAGTCATTCCGTGTTCGATGGGAATGCTTGCACGTATTGCAAACGGATATGCCGGCGACCTTATTGCGCGTGCTGCCGCCGTGATGCTCAAAGAGCGCAGAAAACTGATTGTAGTTCCGCGCGAAACGCCATTGAACTTGATACATATTCGCAATATGGAACAAATTACGCTTGCAGGCGGAATTGTTTGCCCCGCATCGCCGTCATTTTACTGCAAACCGCAATCAATTGCCGATGTCGCACAAACCGTAGCGGAACGAATACTGCATTTGGCGGATATTAATATTGACGGCTACCGCTGGAATGGCAATAAACATGTTGAATATTGCAAACTGAAAAAAAATATGGGACAGGAAACTGAAAAAAAATTTTTGGTAAAAGGCGATTTTCGTCCTTTTGTATTCAAATCGACACGCATTGTACAGGGCTATTTATCATCTGCGCCCGAACGTACGGTGCGAGTGAGAATCCAAGGCGACAAGGGATTTTTAACCATTAAAGGCTCAGGAAATGATTCGGGCGCTTCGCGGTTTGAATTTGAAAAAGAAATTAGCGTGGATGAAGCTGGAGAATTGCTTAAACTTTGCGAACCCGGAATAATTGATAAAATACGACATCTGGTAAAAGCCGAACCATATATTTACGAAGTAGATGAATTTCACGGTGAAAACAAAGGTTTAACTGTTGCCGAAATCGAATTGCCCGACGAAGATGCAATATTCGACAAACCCGAATGGCTTGGCAAGGAAGTAACAGGCGACAAACGATATTACAACTCATCGCTAATAAAAAATCCGATAGCGCCATACATTGTATAATGCCACAAACAACCACGCAAAACATCATTGCTCTACGGTGGTTGGTAATTTTTCTTCCATATTCTATGTATTTTTGATTTATTTTTACCAATTTTTTACGGTACTAATATACAAAATCCTGCATTATTTTCCAAATATTTGCGCAATTATTTTATTATATATCAGCAATGTGTAGAGTTCGTAAGGAGGAATTAAATTAATATTGCATATTCAACAATAAATTCAGGAAGAAATTTCTTTGAAAGTAATGATTATCTTTATTTCTATTTTAATTATTTTTTTACAACTGGCACAAGCTACAAATAATCTGTTAAACAGCGTGTTATTATAAATCTCTTTTTTTGAGTAATTGATAAGATAAAACAATGAAAATGACAATATATACAATTGCAGCGATGCAATATTCCGCATGAAAATCGCTTAATGAAAAAACAGTTCCTCCTCTCATAAAATTTTGAAGTTTGATACCCGGAAAAGGTAATAAAGTTGCGGACGCATTACCCGGCAATAAATTGGATAAATGAAAACTTGACCGGGAACTTATCTGCTCTATTCCTAAAATAATTACTTCGCCCAATCTCCACAAAATTACAAGCATCAAGGCAAAGCCCGACCTGCGTATCCAAAAAGCAAGCAAAGTGCAAAATGAGAAAAATACGCTGACTTTCAAAAAATATCCCAGAACAAATGTAACGCCTTTGAAAATCGAAGACGGATTTTGCGTATAAACCAAACCCAAACCCAGACAGGCAAAGAAAACAATTATCGTTGATAAAAGCGAGAAAATAAGACTTACTAATAATTTTGACAGTAAAAATTCTTTTTTTGTCAAGCCATCAATAAGGTTTTGTTTCATTGTGCGATATGTATATTCGTTTGTGATGTTTGTAATAATTATCACGCCTAAAAATATTGACCCAAAATCGGCAAAATAAGTTATGTTTTGCCAGACGTAGGGGAAAAGATATGCTCCAAATCGAGCCAAATCAAGAGACATATTGTCAACGGATGGTTTGATGACTGTTACCAAATACCCCATTGAAGCAAGCAAGGCAAAATATATAATAATGAATATTCGAGCCGTTTTGTAATTATATATTTTATTCCATTCTATTTTTAGCAGTCGTAATATCTGTTTCATTTTTTATAAGATTAAGAAATTGCTGTTCGAGATTATTTTTTCGTTTTACTAAATGATTTAAAAAAATACCTTGATTTACAAGTATTTTATTTAATTCTTCGGCATCCAAATCATTTTTTAATGTTGCCGAAACAATATCATGTCTGCGCACTATTTTTTCAAAACAAGTCATATTTTCGAGAATGTTAACGAGTTTGTCAATATTTGCTGTTCCAAGTTCAAAATAGCCAAGTTCGTTGGACATGTTTTCTACCGCGCCGCAATAAATGCTTTTGCCTTTGTTGAGTACAACCACATGCGAGCATACTTTTTCAACTTCGTCAAGCAAATGACTTGCAAGTATGATAGTTGTTCCCATGTTGGCAATTTGCCGTATTATTTCTCGGATTTTTATAATTCCCTGCGGGTCGAGACCATTGGTCGGCTCGTCAAGAATCAGTACTTCGGGATTGTTGAGCAGAGCGGCGGCTATTGCAAGACGCTGTTTCATTCCCAGCGAAAAAGCCGAAAATCTGTCATTTTTTCGATGCAGCAAATCAACTGTTTCCAGTTTTTCATCAATTCGAGAAAAGGAAACCTGTTTGATGGTTGCAACTGTTTGCAAATTCTTTTTTGCCGACAGATAAGGATAAAAATTGGGACGTTCGATTATTGCGCCTATTTTTTTCAGCGCATCGGAATTGTGTGTGTTGCCGAACCAGCGCCATGTGCCTTTTGTAGGATTTACCACATTAAGAATCATTCCGAGCGTTGTTGTTTTGCCGCTGCCGTTAGGTCCCAAAAGCCCGTAAACATTTCCTTTTTCAACTGAAAAACTGATATTGTCAACAGCAATCAGCGAACCGAAATGTTTGCTTAATTTATCAATTTCGAGGACAGTATTCATTTATTTATATATTTATTTTTCAACAAAATTACTCTTTTTCTTTGGAAAACAAATACTTTACATTTTTTTCTATGGTCAACGTATTACAGTTTTGATTCATTTATTGACAAAATATCTGTAATGAGTTTGTTATCGGGTGAATTTTCAAAGTCAGTCCATATCGTATTTATCAGTTTTGAGATATCTTTATATCCGTCGTTGTCCGCAGCAAAATCGCTGTTATTCAATTTTTCCAAATGAGAAAAAATTGTTGCGATGGTCATTCTGTTAATATCAAACGCAGGCTGATAACCGTATTCTTTATCGTTATTTGAAACGACTTCTGAAAGTATTCCCGATTCAACCAGACTGTTTACAACCGTACGCACAATACGTGTGGGCAATGCAAGAGTTTCGGAAATATGCGATATTTCTGGCGGAGCGCTTTGATTTTTGAAATTAACGGCAATCATGCGCATTATGAGCAGCGCCAATATTTTGCGCTGATAAAAGCTTGTATGTTCCGATTCTTTTTCGCTTTCATAGTGGTCTATATTTTGATAGGCAAAAGCAAGTTCTGCGCCAAGCAATACAATGAGCCAGCTCAGTTGCGCCCACATCAGAAACAGCGGTATGGCTGCAAAAGTTCCGTAAATTGCGCTTAATTTTGTAATCGAAACCTGCGAATAAACGTATAAATCCTGAGTCAATTGAAACAAAGAACCGGCAATTACTCCTGCAAGCAGAGCATGTGAAAATTTAACTCTTGTATTGGGCATGAACTTATAAATCAGCGCAAACAGAATCCAAACGGAAACATAAGGAATACATTCGTACAAAATATTCAATACAGGACTGATACTGTCGAGAAACGACAGCGAAGATGCAATTCCGCCTACATCATGATTTACTGCAAGCGAAACGCTTATTGACACCATTAAAAATACGGGAGCAATGATAAACACAGCCAGATAATTTGTAATACGGTTTTTCCACGAACGCGGATTTTTTACGTTCCACACATGGTTAAACGATTCTTCGATATGAATCAATAATTTAAGGCAAGCCCACAGCAACATTATAATTCCTATGCCGGCAATAAGCCCGTTTTTTGTGTTTTTCAAAGTAGAATCCACAAAATTCAGCACCCATTGTATAATATCCTGCTGGTCAGAAAAATTTTCAAACAAAAAAGTTCTGAGTTCTGTTTCGTAATTAAATCCTTTTGCTATTGCAAAAACCAGCGCTGCAATCGGAATCAGCGACATCAGAGTATAATACGTTAGCGCCGAAGCGCGTACTGTTATTTTATCTTCAACGAACGAACGTATTGCAATGATTATTATTTTCAACTGTCTGGTAAGAAATGAATCGTTTCGGCTTGGTTTTTCTTTTGTCAAATACCAAATATCGCGAGTAACAAATCTTACAAAACGCCGTATGAAGTCCGATATAATTACAAATATGTTTATGTTTCTTTTCAACTGTTTTATGTATTCATATTTACTTTTAACAGTCAAAAGTACAAAAATAAATATTCAAATGATGTTTATTGATGCAAAATATTTTTTATTCACAATTATTTTGTATTTTTGCGCCGTCATTGCCCGAATGGCGGAATTGGCAGACGCACTAGTTTCAGGGACTAGCGACCGCAAGGTTGTGCAGGTTCGATCCCTGTTTCGGGCACAGTATGAAAATGAAATTCTTATGTACAGAAAACTGTTTTGTTTGCGGTTTCTGTATTTGTTGACAAAAATCAAGATAATATTATAAATCAATAAAATCTTGTTTTTTGAAGGTTCAAAAAAGCCCAGGTGGTGAAATTGGTAGACACACCACTTTGAGGGGGTGGCGCCGGTTGCGGTGTGCAAGTTCGAGTCTTGTCCTGGGCACGCACAAAACTGTGTTATTATACTGATAGCATAGTTTTATTTTTGTAAAATGTTCACATTATAAGACAGAATAAAAGACTTTTGATTTTATTAATAAAGTTGATTCTGAAACATTTTGTTGTTTTTAATACTTATTCGTTCCTTAATAATTCAGCACCTTATTGATATATAATAAAATAATTAATAAAAATACTCTGGATTGCATCACCTTTCGGGTTCACAATGACACGGTGCGGGCAAAAATCGCCCCCTACCCTTTCAACTGTTAACTGTTAACTGTTCGGCGTAAAGTTCTACAACGTGCTTTACTTCTACATTATCGCCGTTTTGGGAAAGCATGTCCATAAGCTGCAACATACACGCGGGACATGCAGCAGCAACAATATCGGGCTTTACCGATACTGCATTGTTGCGCTTTCGCTGCCCGATTTTGTTAGCCAGCGCGTGCTGAGTAAGGGTGAAACTGCCGCCGCTGCCGCAGCATCTGTCGGCTTCGGGCATTTCTACAAATTCAAGCCCCGACAGGTTTTTCAATATTTTGCGCGGCTGTGCAAATATTCCCAGCGTTTTTTTCAAATGGCACGAGTCGTGATAGGTAACTCTGCGTGTGCAGCCTGCATTTGCCGATTGTGTGAAATCGACATTGAGAACATCAACCAGAAATTCGGTAATATCCACTGTTTTATCGTGTATTTTTTCTATTTGCAGCCGCTCGCCGTCAGTAAAGTCTTTTCTGAATCTGAACCAGTTTTCCTTGATGCTCGAAACGCATGTGGCGCAAGGCGATACCAGATAATCAAATTCTGCCTGCGAGAGCAAATCGAGATTTATTTTCACCAGACGTTTGAACGAGGTATAATCGCCCGATACCAGATTTGGGATTCCGCAACATACCATAGTGTCGGGCATAAAAACTCCCACATCGTGTTTTTCAAATACTTTGAGGCTGGCTTCTGCCACCCGCACAAAAAGTTTATCGGGTACGCAGCCGGGGAAAAATGCTATTTTGATTCCGCTTTTGGCGGCTGATGTATTTATTTTTCCGTATTTTGCTGAAAAAGTTTTTGCCGCCAGAGGCTGAAAATGGCGTTTGCCTGCAAATGGACGCAGCAGCGGAAATTCAAACATACCCATGTTTTTATTGGCTTTGCGCCTGAAAAAACGTTGAAGTCGCCCCGCAACGGCAACAAAAAAACTCATTAGCTTTGGATGAGGCAAGATGAATCGAAAAATAATTTTTTTCACTCCGCTCAATCCTTTATATTCGGCAAGCAGCTGGCGTGCGTGCAAAAAAATTTCTATTGTATTTACACCCGAAGGGCAATTTGTCTGACATGAGCCGCAGAGCAGGCATCTGTCGAGGCGTTCGCTCAATCCATCTGCATCTTTGAGCATTTCGTAAGCCATGTTTTCCAAAAGTGCAATTTTGCCGCGACTGACATCCGCTTCTTTCAGCGTAACTCCGTAAACCGGACACACCGCCTGACACAGCCCGCAGCGCATACATCCTGTGAGGCTATCGTCGATGGCAAGCAACTGCTGGGTCAACTTTGCAAGGGATGCGTTTTTTTTGTTTTTCTGTTTCATCACTGCGTCAGTTATAAAATCTTTTTGCCTGCATTAAAAAGATATTCAGGGTCGATAGCAAGTCTCAATTTTTTTGAGAAGTCAACGGTCGCTCTGTTTGTTTCTTTTTCCATCCATTTTGCTTTAGCCATTCCAATGCCGTGTTCGCCTGAAAGCGTTCCCTGCAATTTAAGGGCGGAGTCAAAAATTTCATCTACGGCATCTTCAACCCTTCTAAATTCTTCCTTATTGCGTCTGTCGCAAAGAATTACAGGATGCAGATTTCCATCGCCGGCATGACCGAAAGTTCCTATTTCAAGATTATGCTTCAGCGCAATTCTGTTGATTTCGGCAACCATTGCAGGCACTTTTGAGCGCGGCACGGTGGCATCTTCCAATACGGTAGTGGGGCGAGCCCGCGCCAGAGCGGGAAGGGCATTGCGCCGCGCTTCCCAAAGTCTGTTTTTTTCATCGGCATCTTTTGCCATCCTTATATCAGCGGCTCCGCATTTGCGACACAGATCTGTTACTTTGTTTGCGTCATCTTCCACAGCCTGAATATGGCTGCCATCTACTTCGATAAGAAGAATAGCGGCTGCATCAACAGGTAATCCCGCTTTGGTGTGCATTTCTACGTATTTGATACATTTTCGGTCTAATATTTCAAGCGTACACGGGATAATATGCGCAGCAATAATTGCGGCGACAGTTTCGGAGGCTGCGGCAATATCGTCATAGACAGCCATCATTGCTTTTGAAGCCTTTGGAGGAGGCACAAGTTTGAGAATAAGCTGCGAAAATATTCCGAGCGTTCCTTCCGAGCCAAGCATCATTCCGCTCAAATTGTATCCTGTAACACATTTCACTGTGCGCGAACCTGTTTTAATGAGGTTCCCATTACAGTCAAAAAATTCCATCCCCATGAGGTAATCTTTGGTAACTCCGTATTTCAAGCCGCGTAAGCCGCCGGCATTGAGGGCAACGTTTCCGCCAAGGGTAGAAACGGTTTGCGAACCGGGGTCGGGCGGGTAGAAAAGTCCGCGAGCGCTTACCGCTTCGGCAAAAACGGAAGTAACTACGCCGGGTTCAACGACAGCGTACAAGTCGTCTTCATTGATTTCAATAATTCTGTTAAGCCTGCAGGTAAGTATCACAACCGAATCGGCAGATGAGGGAATAACCGCTCCCGAAAGATTTGAACCCGCGCCGCGCACGGTAACAGGCAATCCGTTGGCATAAGCAAGTTTTACGGTTTTGCCCAGTTGCTCGCCTGTTTCGGGCATAACCACCAAAGCAGGCGTTTGCGGCGTCAGCACCGCAGCATCGTATGAATAAGCCTGACGGTCGGCTTCATCGGTAAAAACATGTTCCCTGCCAACAATAGCCATAAATTCTTTTATGAGATTTATATTCATAATCATTTCAAATTTAGCGCAAAGGTAACTATTTATTTTTAAGATTTCCCCGATACAAAGCATACAGCCCCGTAAGGGAAGAGCCTGCATTAGACAGTCGTTCCGCAATAACAATTAAAGTTGCTTATTAATAATAAACTGCAAAAGGAAATTAGCATAAAACATACCGCGTTTTGTTTCCAATAATCAACATGCAGAAACTTTTAATTTTCAATTTGAGCTAATATTTAATGTTTTAGAAATATTTTATAAAATTAAAACCAGCTTCGGCTGTTTCTGAAGTTTTATTTGTACTTTTGTCGCTCAAAAATGTTTTTTGTTTTATGAAAATATATTAAAAATGACACAGGAAGATTTGTTTAAAAAACTTATTGCTCACTCAAAAGAATACGGTTTTATTTTTCAATCGAGCGAAATTTATGATGGTTTAAGCGCCGTATATGATTACGGACAGTTGGGCGCAGAATTGAAAAACAACATTAAAAAATACTGGTGGGAAGCAATGGTCAGGCTCAACGATAATATTGTAGGCATAGATTCTGCAATTTTCATGCATCCGCGCATTTGGGAAGCATCGGGACACATAGGCGCATTCAACGATCCGCTGATAGACAATAAGGATTCAAAAAAACGCTATAGAGCAGACGTACTGCTTGAAGAACATATTGCCAAAATTGAAGAAAAAATTGAAAAAGAAGTTGAAAAAGGCAGAAAGAAATTTGCAGAAAATTTTGACGAAGCAAAATTTAAAGAAACAAATCCCAATGTCATAAGGCATCAAAATAAAATCGCCGATATTCAAAATCGCATGAACTCAGCTTTGAACAGCAATGATTTGGATGCGCTCAAGCAATTAATATTGGATTGCGAAATTGTGTGTCCCGTATCGGGAACGCGTAACTGGACTGACGTCAGGCAATTCAATTTAATGTTTTCGCTGCAAATGGGATCGACTGCCGAAGGCGCTAATACTATTTATTTGCGTCCCGAAACAGCACAGGGCATTTTTGTGAATTTTCTAAATGTTCAGAAAACCGGTCGTATGAAAATTCCATTCGGAATTGCGCAAACAGGCAAAGCATTTCGCAACGAAATAGTTGCACGTCAGTTTATATTCCGAATGAGAGAATTTGAACAAATGGAAATGCAATTTTTTGTGCGTCCGGGCGAAGAACTTAAATGGTTTGAACAGTGGAAAACAAATCGTATGAAATGGCATAAACTGCTTGGTTTGGGCGATGAAAATTATCGTTTCCACGACCATGAAAAACTTGCGCATTATGCCAATGCAGCAACCGATATTGAGTTTCACTTCCCGTTCGGGTTCAAAGAAGTTGAAGGAATACATTCTCGAACAGATTTTGACCTCGGAAATCATCAAAAATATTCAGGAAAAAAACTCCAATATTTTGATTCCGAAACAGGTGAAAGTTATGTTCCCTATGTTATCGAAACATCTATCGGCGTTGACCGAATGACGCTTTTGATTTTGTCGGCAGCGTATCGCGAAGAGCAACTGGCTGACGGCGAACAACGCATTGTGCTTCGTATTCCGCCCGTACTTGCGCCTGTGAAACTGGCAGTATTGCCTTTGCTGAAAAAAGATGGATTGCCCGAAAAAGCGCGTGAGATATTAAACGCATTAAAATGCGATTTTTATTGCCAATACGATGAAAAAGATTCAATCGGTAAACGCTATCGCCGTCAAGATGCAATAGGTACGCCGTTTTGCATAACGGTTGATCATAAAACAATGGAAGATAATACTGTAACAGTCCGACACCGCGACAGTATGGAACAGCAGCGCGTGGCAATTTCGAAAATACATGAAATTATATGCGAACAAGTAAGTTTCAAAAATATTTTTGAGCAATTAATGATGTAACAGCCAAGCCTTACAAATCAGTTCAAGCGGTATGTGCTGCTACAAATATTTTTCTGTTTTTTCGAGATGCACGCCGTGCGAGCCTTTTATCAGAATTGTTCGATTTGAAATTTTGTTTACACATAAATATTTTATGCAGTCATCAACGTCTTTGAAGCATTGAAACAATGTATTTTGTGCAGCTTTTGCAAAGCCGCCGCCAACAAATATTACATCATTTATATTCGATTCGATTATCATTTGTACAATATTCAAATGTTCTGTTTCGCTGCTTGCTCCAAGTTCGTACATATCTCCAAGTATCAACATTTTGTTAGCAGCTTTTTGATTAATAAAATTCTGCAATGATGCCTGCATACTCGTAGGATTTGCATTGTAGGCGTCCATGTACAGAATGTTGCGTTGTGTTTCTATTTTTTGAGAGCGATTATTATCAGGATTATAAGATTCTATTGCAGCGGCAATATCGGTATCCGAAACGTTGAAATACTTACCTGTTGCAATTGCCGACAAAATATTTTCAATATTATATATTCCTACCAATTTTGTGCTGACAGTTATTTGATTGAATATAAATTTAAGATATGGATTTTCACTGTCGGACGGAACAATTTTTATCCCGTAATTTTGTTTGCTGTATGGTATAATGTTTTTTGTGGCGACGTATGTTTCTGCGGTTTGCGTAATTATATCAATATCTTTGTTTACAAATATTTTCCCATTGTTTTTTGCCAAAAATTCAAATAATTCGCCTTTTGCTTTCGCCACTCCGTCAATGTTTCCGAAAAATTCGAGATGCGCTTTTCCTATATTGTTTATCAGTCCGAAATTGGGTTTTGCAATTCGGCACAAAGTTGCAATTTCACCGAAATGGTTTGTTCCCATTTCAACAATGGCAAAGTCATCGTTTGTTTTTATTTTAAGCAAAGTTAGCGGCACTCCTATGTGGTTGTTCAAATTTCCCTCGGTTACGGCTACTCTATATTTTTTTGAAAGCACTCGATATACAAGTTCTTTTGTTGTAGTTTTTCCGTTGCTGCCGGTAATAGCAAGTATAGGTATTCCAAGCATTTCCCTGTGATATGTTGCTAAATTCTGCAAGGTTGCAAGAGTATCATCTACGATAATAATTTTTTCTGTTCCTGTAAGCGATTTGTCATCTGCTATTGCGCAGACTGCTCCTTTATCAAGCGCGGAGTCAACAAATTGATTTCCATCAAAAGTATCTCCTTTAAGCGCTGCAAAAATAGAATTGGAAACAACTTTTCTACTGTCGGTGATTATGTTGGGATATTTCTTGAATATTTCGTAAATTTCCGATATTTTCATATTATTTATTGCACAAAAAAATAAAAACCTCGTTTAGAGGTTTTTATTTTTATCTGTTAGTTATTTTTATTTTTTCGTTTTTTACTTGCTGCCATTTGATCCGATTTTGTACCGACCATGTTCATTGCACAGCGAAAACCTATATCACATGCCGATTTGTCTTCGTCAAGGAAACGGCGTGTACTCGGGCTAAGCCAATATGCTCTGTCCAAAAACGAACCGCCTTTATATACTCTTGATTTGTCGCTGATAAGAGATGTACGTCCTTTGCCAAGTTCGCCTTCGCCTTGATAGTACATGTCCGAAGTTTGCGATAAAATTTCGGGATTTTCACCTGCAGGAATATCTTTCATAAGCGATTTGTAATCGCCATCGTTATAATTGCGCAAGTCTCCTGTTTGATAGTTGAATCTGTCAGGAGTGTATCCTATTGTATCGAATACCATTCTGCCGTACTGGTCTTTTTGTACCGGTTTTCCTTCACTGTCAACAACGAGTTGCGTGTAAACGTTTCCTCGGAATGGTTTGAATTCATCCATATCGTTGAATGATAATGGACGGTAAACGTCTAAAACCCATTCGTTAACATTACCTGCCATGCAATACAAACCATAATCGTTTGGATAGAACGAACGCACTGGAGCTGGCGTAGCAAATGCATCGTTAGCATTGCCGGCAACTCCCATAAGGTCGCCTTTGCCTCTTTGGAAATTAGCCATCATTTGTCCGCGTGTTTTTTTATAATTGCTGCGCACCGAACCGCCTGCCCATGGATATACTTTACGTTCGGTAACGCGTTCGTTTTCTGTTACGCCTATAAGCCCAGCGGCTGCAAATTCCCATTCTGCTTCTGTCGGGAGACGGTATTTTGAAAACAATATGCCATCGCTCATTTGCACTCTGCGCGTTGCATTTTTATCTTCGGACGATATATCTTTCAGCCCTTTGTTTATAGTACCTTCATACTGTCCTGCAAGATATGCATCCGTATTAAAATTGTTTTCATCTTTTTGGCTTGCCAAATCCAGTTTCAAGATTCCTTTCTTTACGAGTTGCAGTTCGTTTACACGGTCGGTACGCCACAAACAATAATCGCTTGCCTGACGCCATGTAACGCCAACAACAGGATAATTGTCGAATGAAACATGCCGAAAATATGTTTCCACCATTGGTTCGTTATACGACATAGGGCTGCGCCAAACCAAACTGTCGGGCAGTGCATTCTGTACAACATTCGGATATGATACATAAGTCCTGCCTAACCAGTGTATGTACATTCTGTAATCAACATTACGGACTTCTGTTTCATCTATATAATAAGAATCAACAGTAACTCTGCGCTGAGTATTGTTATTTGTAAAGCCAAGATCTTCTACAACTCGTCCCATAACATATAATCCGCCTTCGATAAATACGAGACCGGGCGCCGTTGCCTGTTTGCGCGGAGTTAATACTTCAAAACCGCCATATTCCCGGTCGTTGTATTTCCATCCTGTTGTTTCGGATACGCCACTACTTTTCTTTTTCAGGAAACATCCTGTTAAACTTAATGCAAGAATGCAATAAATTAATGGTAAAAATTTAAGTTTCATAATACCTTATTTATAAAATAATCCCACAAAATTATTATTATTTTTAAACATATCGCTATTTTTATTTCTTTTTTCCATAAAATAATATTATTAAATATTGTTAATAGGGACATTTATACGTTCTGGTACGCTGATATTCAGTCGGTTGCTTGTCGTAATAAATTCCCTGCAATATATGTTCTTCTTCTTTATTTTTTAATTTAAATATAACATTTATCTCGTGCGCCGATACATAATAAGGTAACGAACCCAGATTGCCAAAGTTGGCGCTGTATGCTACATTAAAATATTTTGCTCTGAATCCTGCCGTAACAACAAAGGTTGAATTTTTGAAGCCTGTATTCGACCTGTGCGCCAAACCTGCAAATACCTTATTTATATCAAAATATGCTCCAATATCAATATCATCAAAATCGTATTGACGTATATATCTTACGTATGGAGATATAACTAATGCATCTTCTTTTATTGCTCTGTTATTGTACCGTTGAATAACGGGAATGTCAAAAGCCGCATAACCTGTAATTTTCAGCGGAGCCGGTAATGATATAATCGTGGATTGCGATAAGTTTTGACCTCCAATGTTCAGTATTGCTGCTCCAGCTTTAAATCGCTTAAACAATATCGTTGCGCCAAATCCTGCGTATATTGTGCCGGTTTTTATTACCGGATAATCAGATGGATAAGCCATATTTCCGTTGAAATAAGGCATATCTGGAAATATCAAACCGTTGGGATTGCGCTTTCTGTCGAAATACGAAAGCGACAGACCTGCGCGTATGTACAGTTCGTCGGCAAGACGTATATTATTTGAATATGCCAAACTTATTGATGTTGTTGTAAAAACACCTTTTGCAACATTATCATGCATTATCATAAGTCCGAAACCGCTATTGATTTTCGCAAAATACAAATCGTATGCAGCGATATATGTTGCAAACGGACTTTTATATGTAGGATATTGATTTCTGTAGCCTAAGGATATGCGTGAATAATCTTCGTTTCCTACATGGCTCGGATTAAAATTCATAGCCGTAGATTCGAAAAGACTGAATATCGGGTCTTGTGCATGTAAAACATTTGCAGTAAACAAAAACAAACATGTTACATGCAAAAACAACAATTTACAGCAATATTTTATTTGGGTAATTTCGTTCAAATCCAATATGATATATAATTATATGGCGCAAAGGTATATAAAATTTATTTACTGCAATACAAAAATATAAATTTAATGTTAACATATTCTATGTTTAATCGGGTGAGTGCAGTTATGCTTATGTTCTATTGAGATGTAACAAAATCATTTATTGATATGATAAACGTTCAGTTAGTAATTGATTAGCGCTTTTGCATTAGGGTTTGTCAACTCATCAATTATAAAAAACCATCAATGGTTTCGCGCCTCAGGCAATTCAACGATAAAGCAGGTTTTTCCGTCTTCCGAAGGCGAGTAATATATTCGTCCGCCGAAATTTTCAATAATGTTCTTTGAAATAGCCAAACCTAATCCTGTGCCGCTTGATTTGGTAGTAAAATTCGGCTGAAACAGATTTTTGCGCAATTCTTCGCTTATTCCGGTTCCCGAATCCTGCACTTTGAACCGGTAACAGCCATTGGGTAAATCGGATGCAAACAGTTTGATTTCGCCTTCGCCGTCATCGCCTATTGCCTGTATTGCATTTTTTATAAGATTTGTAAATACTCGCTGCAACTGTTCATACAAAGCCGATACTGTTTTGGGACGAACTCCGTCAACACAAAGCGATATTTTTATGTTTTCATATCCTTTGAATACGGTCAACTGTTTTTCCAGCAATTCTACTACATCTACACTGTGTCGTTCAATATTTGCAAATTTTGCAAAATCCGAAAATTCGGATGCGGTCAGCGATAAAATGCTTATCTGTTCCATTAATGATTTTGCCAGACTGTCGAAATGCTGTTCCCAATTCGGGTCATTATTTTTTTTCAAACGCATTACATGCTGAATATTAAGCCGCATTGGCGTTAGAGGATTTTTTATTTCATGTGCAATTTGTTGAGCCATTTCGCGCCATGCGTGTTCCCGCTCGGTTTTGGCAAGTTTCAGGGCGCTTTCGGCAAGTTTGTCGAGCATCGAATTATAGGCGCTGACAAGGCTTCCTATTTCATCATTACCTTTATATTTAATATGTTCGGATTTTCCTGTCAAATTAAATTTTCCTATTTGCGAACGCACAGTATCCAGCGGTTTAGTCAACAGATTTGATATGACAGTTGCAAATAAAATTCCGAGTATTATTACTACAATAAAAATGTTTATCACGGTGTTTGCCAAAGCAAGCCATTCTTCGCGAAACTTGCGCTGATGTTCAAAATATGGAAGATTTAAATATACAAGTTTTTTGTCATTATTGTTATAAAAAGCAAAATAAATAGAGTTGAATTTAAGACTTCCGATATTGTCATAATACATGTAATAAGGTTGATTTTGAGCATTTAAGTTGACAAATGCCTGTATATTCATATTCAATCCAAGTAATTTGCGGTCGAAAATTTCGGGTCGCGATGTTGATAAAAGTTTGCCATCGAGCGAATAAATATTTATATCAATATGATACAGGTTCGACAGCGCTATCAGCCACAATGACAAATCGCGCGTTGCTGAAATATCATCCAACATTCCATAGCGCAAAGCAAATTCGTTTTTTATCATCTGTATTTTTTCTTCGATTGATTCTGTTTTATTTTTCTCGAATTGGCTGAAAGTGTGCCACAATATAGTGCCGCCAACTACAACCAGCAAAAATAAAACAAGTATCAGCAATAAGATTCTTGTTTTTTGTCGAAAATTTATTGTTCTGTTTATTTCCAGTATGTCGAATCCGATGCAACGCAATATTATTGCAAGTATTATTATAAAAAACAAAAACACAAACGAGTTGGATGAAATATATTCCAGCGGTGAAATTACAGGCAGCGATATAATGATTGAATCGTTTTCGCCGTTATCAATGTAATAGTGAATATAACCGTTGTGTATAAAGAAAGAACGGCTTTTTATTTTCTTTGCAATATTGAGTTCGTAACCATATCCAAAATTGCCATAACGGGAAACGAGTTTGTTTTTGAAATATTTTGCGTATGAATAATAATTTTCCTGCAATAATTTATTCGGTTGATTTTTACGGTCGAGCAACAATTCGGGATACCCAATATATTGAGATTCGGAAAGCGAAGTGAAAGATAAAAACAGTCTGGTTTCAACATTGCCTGCATACAACAATTCTGCCAGATAATTGATTTTGCCGTTGCCCGTTGCTATAAACCACAAAGGCAACTCGCCTACCCTGCTTCCGTAAACAGATTTTTCGCCATCAAAAAAATTGAAACAATCGTAATTCGTTTCACTGTTTGACTCTGTAACAAACAGTAAATCTTTTTTTTGACACAAATTCAAATGCAAATCATAACTTTTAAAATAGCCGCCGAAATATTTTTCGCCTAAATAATTTAATATCACACTTATGTCAATATTTGTATCTTTTACGTAAAGTTGTAACTGCCCATCGGATAACAGTTTGTCGGATATTTCGGCAAACATGGTTTCGAATGTCGGATCGTTTTTTTGAGATATTAATTCTGCAAGATTTTCAGTGATTTGTTTGGTTTTGCGAAATCCTTCGCTCAATACAGTCGAAACGCAAAATACGGTTGACAGCGCAACAAACAATACAAATGTTTTTAATTTTGATTTGACAGCAAAACAAATTTTTGATATAAAAACAAAATATACGGCAAAAAAAAGTAATATTTCAATGTGAAGTTCAGCGCATAAAATCAGTATAAACACAGCCAGCGATAACTGTATTAAAACAATTATTGCACAGTACAATTTAGACTTTAAATTGCACATCCATAAAATCTGCAACATGGCAAATCCCATAAACATCAGCGCCATCAACAGATACGACAAAACGGTGAACCAATTTATATCATATATTCTGTGAACATCAAGCGAGAAATTGGAATCGTTGGTTAATGTTAGCGGCAACAGCAAACACAATACAGACTGAACAACCGAAAAAAGAATTAAACTGCATCTTATAATATAACCTTTGTTTACGTTGCTTTTCTGTATTGCAAAAGAAATATTGCGCCTCTTTACAAATACAACACAAATAACGGTAAATATAAAACAAACATATAAAAATAAAACTCCGAAAGATGTCAGAAATTTTGATGAAGCGTAATAGGATGAATTGAAAAAATTAAATTCGGCGCTGGCTGTTCCCCAGTCACTGTACACAACAAACAATGCGCACGCAAATATTGCAATGATGGAAAGCGCTGTTTTAAGAATGCTTCGCCGAAACAAAAACTGCGCCGCCGCAATTACAAAAACCAGCAACAGCAATACAATTCCAAACCAGCGAACATACATTGACACAGGATTTGCGTTTTCGCCAACATCTATTCCCAATACAAACAGCGGAGTTCCGTCTGCTCCTTTAATTGTATATCCGTCGTAGAAACCTGCATTTTCCAGAAACAACGACGGAGATACATCAAAATTTTCTGAAAATCTGCTTTTTAAAAAATCATTTTCATAAAAATAATAAGTTATTATACCTATGACATAAACTATTTTGAAGTTGCCGCACACGTAAGCCTTTGCTACATAGCGATTGTCGGTTGCCGTCTCTGATAAAAATAATTCATTATCAAAACCTGTAAATTTTTCTACTGTATCAGTTTCAAGCAAATCTTCGTTTCTCACAGGCAAACTCGAAGACCAGAATATCAAACTGCCGTTGTTGAAACAGAAAAAACCTTCGCTTGCATTGCAGTCAACATTTATATTATACAGAACATCCTGCAATGCCGAATCTGGCGCAGCACAAAGTTTATCCAACAAATCCTTTGAAATTTTTTCAAGTTTTTTTTGTTTTTCCTGTATTTGATATTCTGCACATTTTATTTGATTTTCGTAGTATGAAACCGAATACTGTTCAAAAATAACAGAATATAATATCGCAAAGCAGGCAACAATAAACGTTGCTATCAACGTACGTTTCAGATATTTCTGCTTATTGCTTTTCAAGGCGATTTATGTTTTTATTCCTATATAATTATGCGGACTTATTTTTTTCAATTCAGTTTTTAATGCATCCGAAATATCAAGCGCATCAATAAATTTTTTGATATGCAGTTCGGTAACAATGTCGTTAGTCCGTGTAAGTTCTTTAAGTTTTTCATAAGCATCAGGATAAGCCTCGCGGCGCAAAACTGTCTGTATGGCTTCGGCTACAACCATCCAGTTTTTATTCAAATCGCGACTAATCGCTTCGCTGTTAAGATAAATTTTATTCAATCCTTTAAGGATAGACTTGAATGCAATAACAGTGTGAGCAACAGGAACTCCAATATTCCGCAAAACAGTGGAATCGGTTAAATCGCGCTGCAAACGTGATATGGGAAGTTTTGCCGAAAGATGCTCAAACAGCGCATTTGCAACGCCAAGATTTCCTTCCGCATTTTCAAAGTCTATAGGATTTACCTTGTGCGGCATCGCCGATGAACCTATTTCATCGCTTTTGATTTTCTGCTTGAAATATTCCAAAGAAATATAAGTCCACATATCGCGACACAAGTCAATCAATATAACATTTATACGTTTAAGATTGTCGAAAATTGCCGCAAGTTTATCATAATGATCAATTTGAGTAGTTGATTGCGAACGTTCGAGATTCAGCACATTTTCTACAAAATTATTTGCAAAGCTGCGCCAGTCTATTTCAGGATATGCAACATGATGAGCGTTAAAATTTCCTGTTGCCCCGCCAAATTTTGCAGAACAGCGCATATCTTTCAATGAATTTGTCTGTTTTACAAGACGCTCTACAAAAACATTAATTTCTTTTCCCAAACGCGTAGGCGATGCCGGCTGCCCATGAGTTCGCGCCAACATTGCAACATCGCTCCATCCTACTGATAAATCGGAAAGTTTGTTTTTAATTTCATTTATCAACGGAAAATAAATATTATTTAACGCTTCGTGCAACGAATAAGGCGCTGCAGTATTGTTGATATCCTGCGACGTTAATCCGAAATGAACAAATTCACGAAAAACGGACAAACCAAATTCATCAAATTTATTTTTCAAAAAATATTCAACAGCCTTCACATCATGATTGGTAATTTTTTCCGTTTCCTTTATCCGCCGAGCATCGACAATATTAAAATTAATATATACATTGCGCAGTTTGGCATAATACGACTTGTCGAATTTTTCAAGTTGCGACAACGGCAATTCGCACAGAGCAATAAAATATTCAACTTCAATCATTATTCGATATTTTATCAATCCGTATTCCGAAAAATACGGAGACAATGTTTCTGTTTGCAGTCTGTAACGTCCGTCTATCGGCGACACTGCCGTAAGAGTATTAAAATCCATATTAAAAAAATTTGCAGATTGCAAAGGTAATAAATATTAACTCATTTTACGCAGGTTTATAATTTTTTACAGATTGCAAATTCTTCTTAATTATGATAGCCCGTACAATGTATGACATTACATTTTTTATTGTTCGTAACATAAATTATTTGATTGACAAATTTTTATAATTACATGTTTTTTGCAACATCATTAAAATTTTTATTCGTCTGTGTGTACATCAAATTTTTCATATATATTTGCAACATTAAAAATAATCAAAATTAAAAGCAATGAATATACCATCAAACTTAAAGTATTCCAATGACCACGAATGGATTCGTGTTGAAGATAATCATACAGCCGTTGTCGGCATTACCGATTTTGCTCAAAGTCAGTTGGGCGATATTGTTTTTGTTGACATACAAACCGAAGGCGAAACGCTTTCAGCAGGTGAAGTTTTTGGCGCAATAGAAGCAGTAAAAACAGTTTCGGATGCATTAATGCCTGTTTCGGGCAAAATTATAGAAGTAAACACCGAACTCGAAAACGCCCCCGAGTTGGTAAACAAAGATCCTTACGGCAACGGATGGATGATAAAAATAGAGATGACAAATCCCAATGAATTAACTGATTTGCTTACGGCAGAACAATATCAGGAAATTGCACAATAATTTTTTTGCGTTCATAATTTACACGCCTGCAGAAATTTAAGAAATTTATTTCTGCAGTGTGTTTGTTATATAAGAGGGTTAAGGAATGTGTTTGCGATAATCTGTAAACCATATTTAAATAGGCTTTTAGCGAGATTTCCGTGGTTTTTTACTTTGATATTTTCATGTGCAAATATTCCAACAATATATGCCCAAGCAAACGCTATCATAACGATAGAAACCTTTACAAGGCAAACTGCAGATAATTATATTTTTATAATTTATTTATGATAGATATTTCATGTATCTTTTGCATCATGTTTTACAAAAAAAATGAAGTTTTTGCATGGCATTTCAATTAATTGTGTACTTTTACACTTGACCTTGATATTTTTCGTTACAATTGATTATAAATAAGATAATTCCATGACAAATTTATGTTTTTTGTCATGTAAAAAAAATATTTACATTTACTTTTCATTACTCCGTGTCTTTCTAAAAATTTAATTCATAAATTACGTCTGAATTTATTTGATAAGGTGCGTGTATTTCATAAAAAACCGACCTTTCAAAAGTCGGTTTTTCAATGTGAAACAAAGAGTCAAAACTATTTTTTGCGTGCTTGAGATATGATTTTCTTGATAGCTTGCGCCGATAATTCGCCTGCAAGGAAAATAACCGACAGTTCTTTGGATTCCCTTGTTACAATAAGCAATCCTTCGCTTGTAGCATATACTTTTGTAACATCGCCTTTTTCTCTGGTTTCGATAACAGTTTCTGATTTTGAATCTTTTTTGAGAACATCGTCAAGTTCATCTGTTATCAATTCTATCATCTTTTCATCTGCCTCCGATTCAGACTCTAATGTAAGTAATTTTAAACCTTTGAGTTTTAAGTCATCTTTTATAATTTTATTGATATCAACATCATCAATAAAACTTAATCCGAATTGAATTAAATCGGCGCTTAACGCAACATAAGTAAAACGTTTGTCGTTAGAATATTTGCTCACTAATTTTTCAATTCCCTGAGCCTGCGCCGTAATTGCCATTATCAGCAATGTTACGATAAAAATTGTTGTTTTTTTCATATTTTTTTGAATTTATGAGTTTGTTATAATTTAATATTTATTTTGTTTAATGTATTTTGGACTTTATTTTTTATGTTTTCTATTTTATGCAGCGTTTTCATTGTTTCGTTTATATGATCTATGGTTTGCAATGATTTCAGGCTTGATTTCAGAGATGCTGAAATTTTATTCATTTCTGTTTGCGCTATTTGCAGGGCAAGTTCTTTGTCGTTTATGCGTTTTCCTTTAATTATAACATAAGAGTCGCCGCCTGTTCTGAAAATTCCAATCATCAGCAGGATACTTGCTGCAATTGCCGCTGACGTTATTAATGTTTTGAACGGTTTTTTGCGTACAGTCAGTATTTTCATTTTTGGCAGATTTTCGGGATATATTTCCGATTTTTCTGTTTCAAACGTTTCAAAAATCTGTTGATATACTTTGTGTTTGGCAGCAACGTGTTGTGATGCAAAATATTTTTTCAGTTCCTGTTCCTGCGCTATTGTTGTTTCGCCTGCAAAATATAAATTCAGAAGCCGGTCTATTTTTTCAATATTATTCATTTTCTTAATGATTATTCTGTTAATAATTGTGTTCTTATTTTTTGTCGCGCTCGCGAAAGATTTACTCTAACGGCATTTTCGGTTAATGATGTAATTTCTGCTATTTCGTCAAGTTCCAATCCTTCTACATCTCTCATTCTTATTATTGTTCGCTGCAATTCGGGCAACTGATTTATCAAAACGGTTGCTCGCGTTGCCATATCTTTTTTTTCGAGTTGCGAATGTGGATCCGATTCTCTGTATTCCAAATCATTCTGCAATTCGTTTTCAACATGTTTCCGCCTCAATCTGTCGAGACACAAATTACGCATTGCGCGCAGTACAAATCCTGTAATATTTTCAATTTTATCCAGTTTGCCACGTTTTTCCCACAGTTTCAAATTCAAATCCTGAACGGCATCCTGCGCAGCGTGTTCATCGTACAGAATGGATTTTGCAAGCCGATAAGTTTTGTCTGCAAGTTTCAGTATTTTATCATTGAACTGTTTTGTATTCATTTTTTTATTTGTGCCTTTATATAGATAACGCAATTTAGCGGATTTTATTACATCTGAAATCATTTTTTTTTGAAAGATTGTTATATTCGCCTTTAATTAATTGCGATATGATATAAAAATTTGTTTTGTTGACGTTTATTTAGTCGCTAATTACAAATATAAGACTGCAATAATAATATATTTTTGTTGTATATAAAATAACTAATAGAAAAAATTTTTACAAATTCCAATAATTAACCAAATTTAACTCTTTTGAGTTTATTTATTAAAAAATAATTTTGTAATTTTACGCCAAATAATTAAATGAGCAAGCCATGCAAACTGATATAAAACTTGCCCGAAACGGCATAAAACAAAGGCTCTCGCAATAAAAACGAGAGCCGCAAAAAGTTTTCTTATTCGCTTCACAACAAAAAATAAGAGCAAATAATGTTAAAAATAAATTCTTTTACTCTAAATATTAATCAAATTAAACAAAAATAACAATGAAAAAAATAATATTAAAAACCACAGCAATTTTGCTGATTTTAGCAGGAGTGGTTGCCTGCGAGAAGGAAAATACGAACAATGTAGATTTCCGTGAGATAACAATAGGTAGCGCAAATCCTGTAATTAATTATGCTGCTAACGGTATAGAGTTTGAATTCTGCCTGTTGAACGAACAGGGCGAACCATCAACAATATTCAACGAGGGTGAAAACTTTAGTTTTTACTTTAAGATTGCAAACAGAAATAATGATGGATTACAAATATCTAAAGGTTTTTTGAACAATTTAGTATTTAA
>JAISNL010000045.1 GCA_031276235.1 Prevotellaceae bacterium
TCTTCGAACTCGAAGTTATTTTCTTCGAACTCGAAGTTATTTTCTTCGAACTCGAAGTTATTTTCTTCGAACTCGAAGTTATTTTCTTCGAACTCGAGGTTATTTTCTTCGAACTCGAAGTTATTTTCTTCGAACTCGAAGCAAAAAAACTCGACTTCGGAGTTTTCACTTCCAAAGTCGAGTTTTGATACTTGCATGTAGCGGCTTTTCTACTTGCCTACTGATGCTTACTCCCCGCCTTCCTGTTTTGGACGTTTGTGACCTGGGAAACGGTTTTTCAGTTCCTCATAAATAGCCTTTGCGCCCGGCACATCACGTTTGGCTGCCTCTTTCACGGCGTTGTAGAACACGAGCGCAGCCTGCATTGCTTCGCTGCCTGATGCCATTGCGCTGTCGTCAATCATTTCGTACACCTGCAATGCGTCGTTGCGCACAGTCCACAAACCGTGTGCGTCTGCAAAATCAACGGCAAACTCAGTTGTGTTCAGATAGGCGGGAACAAACGTTGGGTTTTCCAACACATAGTCGTACGCCTTTTCTACAAATGTAAACGATTTGTCGCCCATTTTTAAAAGTCCGCGGCGTTCTTCTGGAGTGAGCGTTATCACATAAGGTAACAGCAGTGTCCTGATTTCATTAAGCTTTGTGTGTACCTGCTCAAGGATGTTTGCAGGTATTGCTTCAAGATGGGTATTTTCCATATCTTTTTGTTTTTAATAAATAATAATAAATTTACAGGCGCAAAGGTATAAAAAAAATTAAACACACAAAAAAAATCAGTTAACAGTTGAGAATGTAGGGGCGAAACATTTTTCGCCTAATAATAATAAGTGATGAAAAATAAATAAGGTATAACAAATAAACCTGCAAAAATCAGTAGATAGTGATAAAAATATAAATTCTGGATTGGCTACGCCGAGCTTCGGTTGCTTCGTCGCTACGCTCCTCGCAATGACGAACCAAACACGTAGCGCGTCATTGCGAGCGTAGCGAAGCAATCCAGAAAAGTGAAAAGAATAAGGTGAAAATAAGGTTTTCCCATCGCTTGTGAAACATTAGAAGTTGTTATATTCTATTAATTTTTCATCCCTAAATAATGAAAACAATAAATTATAATACAACAAATACGGCTTGCGAACTGTTAACTGTCAACTGTCATCTTTATTCCCTATAATTAACCATTTTTTGCTACCTTTGCAGACTAATTATATACAATTTGTATGAATAAAACTTTGACACAGCTTGTAAAAGCAAAGATACTTGTGCTTGATGGAGCAATGGGTACGATGATTCAAAGGTACGGCTTTGAAGAAAAAGATTATCGCGGTGTACGGTTTGCAAATTCGAATATTGAAATGAAAGGCAACAACGATATGCTTGTGCTTACTCAGCCGCAGGCTATTGTTGATATTCACAAAGCATATCTTGCAGCAGGAGCTGATATTATCGAAACAAATTCGTTTAACGCAAACGCCGTTTCGCTTGCCGATTATAAAATGGAATCGCTGGCTTACGAAATGAATTATCAGGCGGCGTTGCTTGCGCGGCGGTCTGCCGATGAATTTTCAACAAAGGAAAAACCGCGTTTTGTTGCAGGTTCTATAGGTCCGACAAACAAAGCGCTTTCTATATCGCCCGATGTCTCAAATCCCGCTTATCGCAATTTAACTTTTGACGAACTTTACAATGCCTATTTCAACCAGATTTGCGGTTTGATAGACGGCAAAGTCGATATTTTTTTAGTTGAAACCATTTTCGACACCCTGAACGCCAAAGCCGCGCTTGTTGCCATAAACGATTGCTGCCGACAAAAATCGGTTGATATTCCCGTTATCATTTCGGTAACATTAAGCGACACAAGCGGCAGAACTTTGTCGGGGCAAACATTGGAAGCTTTTTATACTTCATTTTCGAGCATGAACCTGTTCGGCGCAGGATTAAATTGCGGATTCGGTTCAAAACAAATGATGCCGCATATAGAAGAACTTGCGCGGATTTCAACTTTCAATATATGCGTGTATCCCAATGCAGGACTTCCCGACCAGTTTGGAAAATATTCGATGTCGCCCGAAGACATGGCAAACGATGTTGAACTGATATTAAAAAACGGCTGGGCAAATATCATTGGCGGATGCTGCGGAACAACGCCTGAACATATTAAAAAAATAGCAGAAAAAGTTGGCAAATATCAACCACGAAAACCATTAACGCAAAATCACCTTACAGCGTTCAGCGGCTTGGACGTTGTGAAAGTAACAAGCGAAAATAATTTTATAAATATCGGCGAACGCACAAACGTTGCCGGCTCAAAAAAATTTGCAAGGCTTATAAAAGAACAGAAATTTGATGAAGCCCTGTCGGTTGCACGCAAACAAATTGAAGATGGAGCGCAAATTGTTGATATTTGCATGGATGATGCCATGATTGATTCGCAAAAAGCGATGTACAGTTTTTTAAATATGTTTGCTTCCGACCCTGACATATCCAAAGTTCCCGTTATGATTGATTCATCAAAATGGGATGTTATAAAAACAGGATTGAAATGCTTGCAGGGAAAATCAATAGTTAATTCAATAAATTTAAAGGATGGAGAAAAAGATTTTCTCGAGAAAGCCGAATATGTTAAAAAGTTTGGCGCGGCGGCAGTTGTAATGCTGTTTGACGAACAGGGGCAAGCCGATACTTTCGACAGAAAAATTCAAATAGCATCGCGGGCATATCGACTGCTGACGGAAAAAATAAATTTTCCGCCTCACGACATAATTATTGACCCTAATATTCTTGCAATATCAACAGGCATAGAAGAACACAACCGGTATGCAGTTGATTTTATCCGCTGCTGCGCATGGATCAAACAAAATCTTCCATACGCCAAAGTGAGCGGCGGAATCAGCAATTTGTCGTTTGCCTATCGCGGAAACGATACTATTCGCGAAACAATTCATTCCGTTTTTCTGTATCATGCAATAGCGGCAGGAATGGACATGGGTATTGTAAATCCGTCAATGCAGATAATTTACAGCGAAATAAATCCAGAACTTCTAACACTTGTTGAAGATGTAGTGTTCAACAAACGCAACGATGCAACCGAACGGCTTTTGGAATACAGCGAAAAATACATTAGCAGAGAAACGGTAAAAGATGATAAAAACAGCCAGTCCGATGAAAGCAGCCTGCCGCCTAATGAACGCTTGCAGTTTGCGCTCGTAAAAGGTATTCCCGATAACATTGAAGAAATTGTAGATATTCTTTTAACACAGTATGATTCTCCAGTACAAATTATAGAACAGCCATTGATGCAGGCTATGAATCAGGTTGGCGATTTGTTTGGCGAAGGCAAAATGTTTTTGCCGCAAGTGATAAAAAGCGCCCGCGTGATGAAAAAAGCCGTTGCCCATTTGCAGCCGCTGATTGAACAGGAAAAAGCCAAAAAAGAAAGCAAACAAAATTCAAAAAAAGTTTTGCTTGCAACGGTAAAAGGCGATGTACACGATATAGGAAAAAACATTGTAGGCATTGTATTGTCGTGCAGCGGCTGCGAAATTATTGATTTGGGAGTGATGGTGCCGGCGAAACGGATTATTGATACTGCAATTAGCGAAAACGTAGATGTAATAGGACTTTGCGGATTGATAACTCCATCCCTCGACGAGATGATTAGAGTAGTTAATGAAGCCAAAAACAGCAACCTTAAAATTCCCGTTTTAATAGGCGGAGCCGCCACAAGCAAACTGCATACAGCCGTTGCCATTGCCGAAAAATATGATGAAGGAGTAATATATGTCAAAGATGCTTCGCGAAGCGTAGATGTGATAAAAAATATCTTATCGCCCGAACTGAAAAACGCTTACCTGCAAAATGTGAACATTGAATACAGCAACCTTAAACAAAAATACGAAAACGAACAAAAAAACCAAACGCGCCTGACTGTTGGCGAAGCGCGTAAAAACAAACTGAAATTAGAATGGAACGCCGAACATATTGCCGTTCCCCAATTTTTAGGAGTCCATGTTTTCAACAATGTTGAACTTGATAATATTATTCCGCTGATAAACAAAAAAGAATTATATCACGCCTTCGGTTTGAAAAACAATAAAGCAGAACACGAAAAATTGCAAGCCGACGCCGACCAGTTATTAAAAACCATTGTTGCTGAAAACACTGTTAAAGCAAAAGCGGCGGCAGGAATTTTTGCAGCAAATTCACTGAACGAAGAAATAATAATATTCGACAGCGCAAAACGCAATAAGGAAATATGCAGATTACATGTATCACGCGCTACCATGCAAAAAAAACAGGGTGAAAACAATTTAAGCCTTGCCGATTTCATAGCTCCGCTCGATTCGGGATTTTGCGATTATATAGGATGCTTCGTTGCAACCGCAGGAATAGGAGCAGCCGAACTTGCCGAAAAACTTATGAAAACAGGCGATGAATACAATGCAATTTTGCTGAAAGCGCTAACCGACCGGCTTGCAGAAGCATTATCGGAATGGCTGCACAATAAGGTTCGCAGCAACTTGTGGAAGTTTCAAAATAAAGGAATACGCCCCGCTGTAGGATTTCCTGTATATCCGGATCACAGCGAAAAAAAGAAAATATTTGAATTGCTCGATGCTGAAAAAAATACGGAAGTAATATTAACCGATACTTATGCAATGTCGCCCGCATCTTCGGTTTGCGGATTGTATCTGGCAAACAGAAACGCAAAATATTTTGATGCAAACTGATATTCCTTATTCAGAAACATCCGACACCCTGCCCGACCTCTTGATGAGACTTTCGCAGACTTGCGAAAGAGTTGAATTATATTTGTATATATGCAGAGTGTCGTCCTGCAAACCATAGCCACAGTATGGCGGCATTTTCATCTGCCCTCAATGCCGGCAACAACGCCCTCAACCGCGAACCGACAGACATTGAAAGTTACCAACGCATACAGGAAAGCAAAATAGAATTAGGCGCATACGAAGTAAATTACAACTTTGAATGTAATTGTGAGTAGTGAATAAATAAATATAAAACATCCCGCACAAATGC
>JAISNL010000099.1 GCA_031276235.1 Prevotellaceae bacterium
AACACACGTCGTCCTCATTGGGCGTTGAAGTTCAAAACACCACAAGAAGTTCATGAAGCTGTGGGTTGACTAAAAAAATAATAAAAATGAAACGTATAAAAATAAATAACAAAAATTTAGTATTAACATGTCAACTTTTTTTAGGACGTGACACTAAACATTTTTCGCCCGATAATAATAAACGATGAAAACAATAAATCAGGGCGCAACCCTGAAAGCATTTAGCGCAGGGCAACGCCCTGTGAACGAAACGAAAAATAGATAAAAGCCCTGTAAGGGCGACAGCAAAATAATAATAAACGAATGAAAACAATAAATGATAATACAACAAATACGGCTTGCGCTCCGATGATGCTTGGGTTATGGTGGGGGAATCGCCTGTTCGCAGGGCGTTGCCCTGCGCTAATGCTTTCAGGGCTGCGCCCTGATCTTCGTCGCTCCGCTCCTCGCAATGATGCGCTACGTGGCTGGTTCGTCATTGTGAACCCGAAGGGTGAAGCAACCGAAGCGAAGCTCGGCGCAGCCAATCCAGAAAACACACCGCAGGTGCGGGGTTTGCGCGCCCATACGGTGTTCGTGTAGAGACGCACGGACGTGCGTCTACATGGTTAAATATAACAACAATCAATCACAATAATCAAATGTATACAAAATAATAAATTTTAAAATCATAATTCAGCCCTGTCCACATCACGGTCAAGTGGAGCAAAATGATACGAAAATTTTTAGAACAAACGCAACCGCACACTATGCGTGCAATGGAGACAGAGACCATTCAAAAAAACGGGGCGAGTCCGAAAAGCCTGATGAGTAGGGGAAACTTTAGAATAGTGATGATTGTGGTAGCAGCAATAGTTATCGCAAGCACTGCAAATGCACAAATAAATCAAAACCAAAATAACAACACGATTGTTATTCAGAACAACACAACGCCTGTTGTAATTGAGAAAAAAGTCTATATTGATAGATACAGAACTGTTTATGTGGACAGACCGCAACCTAAAAGAGTAGCGCGAAAATTAGCGAAACAGGTACAGTTATTGGGATATTTATGGGTATTTCCCGAAGATTTGGGAGATTTCAAACAGCAACCTCTGGGTGTAATAGAAAGCATCAACGCTCAAAATATGTACGGGCGTGATAACTGGAGAATACCCACGCCGGACGAACTGGCCGTTCTCGAAAATAATGCCGAAACGGTTGGTTTGGGCGATGATATTTATTTGGCGACCGACCATTCAAATGGTGTTTTACGATTAGTCTCTACGGGGAATACAAATGCACAAATAAACGCACAAAAAAGTACAGAAATACAAAAAATAAAACAAAAAGCATTGAGTAATGGTACCGCCGAGATAGTAAATGGTACTACATGGGCAACAACAAATATTGGAGGAAGAATGCCTTGGGATGTTGGAAAAAAATTTTATTTAACTGTTACGGAAATCAAGAAAGGAGGAATATGTCCCACAGGATGGAGATTGCCTACTAAATCCGAATTTGTGGCTTTATTTCAAAATTGCTGGCTATTTAGTGCTGATGGGACATTCTGTATTGGTAGTGGTGATGATCAGTTAGGCATTCAAATACCAAGAAGCGCCATCACGACGGGTCCTTTTGTAGCAAATTATTTTATAACCGATAATATCTATCCAACTGTATCCTTATTTGGATATGCCAACTATGAGAAGTTCCCAGGTATTGAGATTAAAGCCGACGATGCTGATGAAGGCTATTGTCGTTGTGTTTTAGATGAATAAATTAATAATTCAATAAAAATAAGTAACATGAAAAAAGCAATCCTTTTAACTTGTATGATGGTGTTTGCATGGGTCGGCAATATGCAGGCGCAGAAACAAGCCTGTCGCAGCGTAACCTTGCACTAAACCCAAGTATTTTGAGTGGAGATAATTCGTATCACACGGTTATCAGCGCAGGCAGCATGATAAGCGGCACGGATACCGCAAGATTAGACGGCTTTGTTATCAGAAACGGCAAGGCAAAAGGTAGCGGTACTATCACTGTAAACAGTCAGTCTATAAGCGCAAACAGTGGAGGAGGAATATATTTTGCTAATTCATCGCCAAACATAGTGAATGTAGCAATAAGAGGCAGCGAAGCCACAGAATATGGCGGTGGGATATATTCAAATAATTCTTCACCAAAACTTATCAATGCAGTTGTGAGCGGAAATCTATCCGCAGGCAGCGGAGGAGGAATCTACCTCAGTGGCGGTTCGCCTGCGCTTACAAATATCACAGTAAGCGGCAACAGAGCAACAACAAGCGGCGGAGGAATATATACAAATAATTCGTCTCCACAAATTGGCAATTCCATAGTTTGGGGCAATGCCGCAGGCAGCAGCAACAATATTTACAGCACAGGCGGTTCACCTGCATATCAGTATTCGCTAATTCAGGATTTGAACCCATCAGGCGCAGGCAACATGGACGGCACAAATCCGTCAAATGATCCTGTATTTGTGCTTCCAATTCCAGCATCCAGCGCGCCAACAATTGATGGCTATTATCGCCCTCAACTTGGCAGCCCAGCGCTCAACGCCGGCAACAACGCCCTCAACCGCGAACCGACAGACATAGAAAGCGCCCCCCGCATCCAAGAATCCCAAATAGAATTAGGCGCATACGAAGTAAACTACAACTTTGAATGTAATTGTGAGTAGTAAATGAGTAAATAAGGGAATATAAAACATCCCGCACAAATGCAACTTGTGCGGGATGGTTTATTTGTTGGCGGTGTGAGTTTATTTTAGTGCTTTAATTTTGTGGTAAAATCACAATAATATTGCGGATGAAATTATTTTTTTCTTTTAAATATTCTTACATATCATTAATTATAAATATAATACACCAATAATAAATGTTATTTTTCAAATGTTTAACAAAAAAAATTTTTTGAACATTATGTTTTTTGTTTTTACTTTGTAAAAAATTTGCTCTGCTTTTCAATGAAAAGAGCTGAAATACATATAAAAATAAACAAAAATGTTCTTTTTACTTCATGATAAATTAATAAAGAACTAAATAAAAACATGTTTCTAATGCAAGAAAATTTAGTAATAGTAGAATCACCGGCAAAAGCAAAGACAATAGAAAAACTGTTGGGTAAAAATTATTTGGTAACATCAAGCTATGGACATATTCGCGACCTTGTGAAAAAGGGACTTGGCGTTGATGTCAACAATAATTTTAAACCCGATTATATTATTTCGTCCGACAAAAAGAAACTTGTAGATGAATTGAAAAAATTATCAAAACAGGCAAAAACCGTATGGCTTGCATCCGATGAAGACCGCGAAGGCGAAGCTATAGCATGGCACTTGCAAAATGTGCTTAAACTTGATGATAAAGACACAAAACGCATCACGTTCAACGAAATCACTAAAGATGCCATCACGAAAGCGATAGAAAATCCGCGCAAAGTAGATTTGAATCTCGTGAATGCACAGCAGGCTCGCCGCATCATAGACAGACTTGTAGGCTTTGAACTGTCGCCCGTGCTGTGGAAAAAAGTAAAATCGTCGTTGTCGGCAGGACGCGTACAATCGGTTGCCGTGCGGCTTGTAGTAGAACGCGAACGTGAAATAATGGATTTCAAAAGCGAAACATCATTTAAAGTTGCGGCAATATTTGTTTCGGCAGGCAAAGATGCAAAATTTCAGATGAAGGCAACTCTTACATCTGATTTTAAAACGGAGCAAGAAGCAAACGCTTTTCTGGAAAAATGCAAAACCGCAATATTTACAGTTGCCAGCACCGATAAAAAACCTGCAAAAAAAACGCCCGCAGCGCCATTTACCACATCTACGCTGCAACAGGAAGCAAGCCGAAAATTCAGATTTTCGGTAGCGCAAACAATGAACATCGCACAGCGCTTATACGAACGCGGGCTTATAACATATATGCGTACAGATTCCACAAATTTATCAACTCTGGCGCTGGGTGCGGCAAAGCAAACAATAAAAAACATATTTGGTGAAAAATATGTAAAAACACGGCAGTATAAAACCAAATCAAAATCGGCGCAGGAAGCGCACGAAGCAATTCGTCCTACATATTTGCAAAATACGGAAATAGAAGGCACGGCGCAGGAAAAAAAACTGTACGACTTGATATGGAAACGCACAATAGCATCGCAAATGGCAGATGCCGAACTCGAAAAAACAATCATAACTATAAATATATCAAACGACAGCGAAAAATTTCAGGCAACAGGAGAAGTTATTACATTTGATGGATTTTTAAAAGTTTATATGGAATCCAACGATGATGACAGCGAAAATTCGGAAACATCAGGATTGCTGCCTGCGCTTGTTGCAGGGCAAACAATAGCAAACAAAGAAATCACAGCAACGCAACGCTTTGCGCAGCATCCGCCACGATACACCGAAGCAAGTCTTGTGAAAAAACTGGAAGAACTGGGAATAGGTCGCCCATCAACCTACGCGCCTACAATTTCAACAATTATAACTCGCGGATACGTGGTGAAAGAAGACAGACCGGGCACAGAACGTTACTACACAAAACTTACGCTGAAAGCAGGTCTCATAAAATCGGAAAAACCTAAAGAAATTGTCGGAGTCGAAAAATCAAAATTTTTCCCAAGCGATATAGGAATAGTCGTAACGGATTTCCTTACTGAAAATTTCCCTGCGATTCTCAATTACCAGTTCACGGCAAAAATCGAAGAATATTTTGACGAAATTGCCGATGGAAAACTGGATTGGATTGTTATGCTCAACAACTTTTACAAACCTTTCCATGAAAAAGTTGACGATTCGCTCGAAAATTCGCAAACCACAAAAGCCGAGCGCATTTTAGGCATCGACCCGAAAAGCGGCAAACAGGTATCGGCGCGTATAGCCCGATTTGGACCAATTGTACAACTTGGAGAAAATGACGATCCAGAAAAAAAATTCTCAAGTTTGAAAAACGGACAACTCATAGAAACGCTCACACTTGACGACGCCTTGAAACTGTTTGATCTTCCACGTACAATAGGCGAATACGAAAACAAGGAAGTTGTTGCATCAACAGGACGTTTTGGACCTTATGTGCTGCACAATTCCAAATTCATCTCGATGAACAAAAATACAGACGACCCATATACTATAACAATAGAACGGGCAATAGAACTGATAGAAGAAAAACGCAAAAGCGATACTGAAAAAAACATAGCGAAATTTGGTGATATAGAAGTGCTTAAAGGATTTTACGGTCCATATATTGCATACGACGGCAAAAACTATAAAATACCAAAAAGCACAGACCCGAAAACGCTTACCCGAGAAGACTGCCTCGCATTGATAGAAACGCAGAAAAATAAAGAACCGAAAACAAAGACAAAAAAAACGGTAATAAAAAAATAATTGTACCTTTGTACAAAATTACACAAACAGACCTTATACATATTATAATATATCAGGGTAAATGAAAAAATCAGGCAATAAAGACAATTCAACTGAAAAAACAAAAAAAAACGAATCAACTAAAACGGGCGATGCAGTTACGTTTTCAGACAGTGATACTTTTTTTTCAGCCGAAAGCAAAAAAAACTTTACCGCCGCAATAATCGGAATTGCAAAAAATATTGACAACAACATATTTTCACAAATACGAAACGAGTTGTATTCTCTATATATAAACAACCAAAACATAGAAATATTGGATTTGGGAAATTTTGCATTTAGCAGCAACAAGATTAAAAAACTGATTACCCGTATAAAAAATAGCAATATTCATACGGTTTTTTTGTGCGAAGATGACGAAATATCGTCAACAATATTACAATTTCAACAAGATGCAAATTCAGGCACAGCGATGATTTTAGCCGACATAACGTCCGACAATAAACATATTTCAAAAATATTGAGCAATAAAAGCGAAATATCCGTAATTGGCTATCAAAATTATTTTTCGGATAGAAAATTGATTGACAAACTAAACAAAAACAATTGTACAGCCATACGGTTAAGCGAATATCGCGCCAAGCCAAATGATATTGAACCCGTTTTGCGCGAAAGCGCTTTTATGGTTATTGACCTTTCGGCTGTGCGATACAGCGACGGCGGGACAGCACAATCTCCAAACGGTCTGTATGCCGAAGAACTTTGCTCCATCGCAAATTGCGCAGGACTGTCAAACAAAATATCACGAATAAACATTGTTTGCAGCAGCCCTGACAATACGCTTACAAATAAACTTGTTGCGCAAACAATCTGGCACTTTGCAGATGGACTTTCGTACAGAATTATCGAAACTCCCACAAGCGGCAAATTCAAAAAATTCATAGTGGATATGGGAAAATCAACGACAAATTTAACATTTTATAAAAGTAATATAACAAATCGATGGTGGATGGAAGTTTCAAATGGAGAAAGAATAAAAATAACAGCCTGTACATTTGACGATTATCAGGAAGCGTGCAAGAAAAATATTCCTGCACGCTGGATAAAAGAGATGCAAAAAATGGGTTAAAGTGTAAAAATAAATTGTTAATAAATTGAAAAAAATGAATTTACAACAAATTATTTACGCACAAATATTGTTGATAAATAAAAAATATATAACTTTGCAGTTCAACTAACATATAAAGTTGATTTTTTTTGAATAAATACAGTGATAAAACAAATAATGATGATAGCTACGTTGCTATTCCCAATAAGTTCTATTGCGCAACAGGACAGTTACTTCAGTCAAGGCGTATTCAATTCGGGATATATTAATCCCGGAAGTTACGGTATTGATGATGACGGTCAATTTTGCATTACGGCAATCAATCGCATGCAAACAAAAGACATGGATGGCTCGCCCGTTACAACTGTGATAAATGTTAACGGACCGCTGAACTTTATAAACAGCGGCGTAAGCATTTCTTTCTTTAACGATAAAATAGGATTTTTACAAACGCCGGGATTTAATATAGGATATTCGTATATGATAGAAATGCCGGCAGGCAAACTCGGCATTGGCATATCACTTGGAATGATAAACAGCAAATTCGACAAGAGCGACTGGCGATTGCCAGATGGATCAACGGGAGACATTGCGCTTCCCATTAACGATGTAAATGCAACAACATTTGATGCAGGAATCGGAGCATATTACACTCACAGCAGTTTTTTTGCAGGGCTGTCATGTTTGCACATAAATCGCGCAGCAGTTACAAAAGCAAGCAAAAAAACAACTTTCGGAAGAACATTTTACGTTATGGCTGGGTATCGCTTTGTGTTCGGATTTACAGATGATTACGAATTGCGCCCATCAATTTATATCAGTACCGACTTGGGAGTTGGAAAATATAGCCTCAATTCACATTTATTTTACAAAAAAAAGTATTGGGCAGGATTATCATACAGGCTTGATGAAGCAATAGTTTTCAACGCAGGCTTGGAATTAATGAAAAACTTGAAAATAGGATATTCGTATGACTATTTTACAACAGATGTACAAAAATACGGCGGAGGCGCTCATGAATTTTTGGTGAGCTACCGCTTTTCAATATCAACAGGAAAAGGAAATAATCAACGTAAAAGTATTCGTTATTTATAAAATTAATAATATGAGAAAATTAGTAACACTAAACATTTTAATGTGTATATTAATGAGTGGATTGCAGACAGGATGCTCGCTATTCAAAAGAAACAACGAACTTGGAGGATCATGGATACCACATGACAAGCGAAAAGTTAAAGGAGTATCAGGTATAAAACAATCGGAAATTCCACCAAAAGGAATGGTTCTTATCCCGGGAGGACATTATGTATTGGGTGCAAGCGATGAAGACATCATGCAGTCATTCAACACTAATCAGCGTACCGAAACTGTAGATGCATTCTGGTTAGATCAAACAGAAATTACAAATTATGAATATCGTGATTTTGTGAGTTACGTAAAAGAATATAATTTGAGAAAACGTCTTGGGCAGGAATATGAAGAATTTCTTGTAGTGGAAGACGAAGATGGGACGCCTCTTGAAGAGTCTCTCATAAATTGGAGAGAACGAATAAATTACAAGGATCAAAGCATTCGAGAAATTATTAATGAATTTAATATTGCAGGAGAAGAAGCACTACTCGGTAAAAAAGAATACGATGTGAGAACATTGGTTTATGAATGGCAAAATATAGATTTTGACAAAGCCGTACGCGGTCTGTGGAATCCTGAAACAAAATCATACGAAGGCACTATTATAAACGATGAAGGCGAAGAAGTTGAAATAAAAAATCGCGGCGATTTTATATCAAAAAATTCGGTATATATTTATCCCGACACACTTTGCTGGATGCGCGACTATAAATTTACGTATAACGAGCCGTTTATGATTCGATATTTCTGGCATCCCGCCTACAACGATTACCCTGTTGTAGGAGTATCATGGCAGCAAGCGCTGGCATATTGTAATTTCAGAACAGAAACAGAAATGCACCGCAAAGGAGAAATGCCTCATCACTATCGTCTTCCTACTGAAGTAGAATGGGAATACGCATCGCGCGGCGGACTTCCAATGCAAGCATATCCATGGGGAGGTCCTTATACAACAAATATAAATGGTTGCTACCTGGCAAACTTTAAGCCGCAACGCGGAAAATACGACCTTGACGGAGGCGTAAGAACATTGCCTGTAGGTTCATACGAACCAAATGACTTCGGGCTTTATGACATGGCGGGAAACGTAGCAGAATGGACAAGTAATGCATACGATGAAAACGCGTATTCTTTCTACCATGATTTGTCGCCTACTTATTCATACAATGCAAAAAAATCAGATCCGCCAGCATTGAAACGTAAAGTAATACGCGGCGGCTCGTGGAAAGATATTGCTTATTATTTACAATGCGGTACACGCACATTTGAATATCAAGAAAAATCACGCTCGTATATAGGTTTTCGTTGCGCAAGATCATATATGGGAATGCACAAATAAACAACAATTTAAAAATATCAAAAATTATGGTGAATTTTTTCGACAGACCGGCTTTTCAAAAATTAATCCATGTCGCCTATGGATTAGGAGCAGCGCTCGTTATAATTGGCGCTCTTTTCAAACTTCAACACTGGACAGGAGCAGGAATAATGCTTACTATCGGTATGATGACCGAATTTTTCATTTTTATTCTATCTGCACTTGAAGCAATGCCCAAAAAATACAGTTGGGAAAACGTATATCCCGAATTGGAATTGTCGCCAGAAAAAGCAAAACAAATTAGCAGACCAAAATCAAATACCGTTGGTCAATTGGATTTTAATTTCAATCTGGAGCAAGCACAAATGAACAGCATAAAAGATGGTCTCAACAAACTGAACGATTCTCTTAAAAATCTTACATCTTTGGCATCTATTTCGCAAGGGTCACAACAATTGGCAGCTACTTTGAATAATACAAATCAGGCTATTGCAAATGTGGCATACACATCAAATACATTAAGCGAAACTTATGCATCAACGGCAAAAATCGTATCTTCGTTTGCAAATGAAACTCAAATAGGAATTGAAAACTCCAAAAAAGCAATGTATCTTTATGGTGAACATATAAATACATTAAACAAAAACATTGGAGCAATCAATTCATCCGTTGAGCAGCAATTGGGATCGCTTAACAAAACTATCGGAGCAGTAAATTCGTCGTTCGAGTTACAGTTGAATACGCTTAATAAAACAATAGGAAACGTAACTTCATCGTTTGAATTACAATTGAAAGACAATCAGCAATATCAACAAGCATACGGATTGCTTAATAAAGAAATTGTATCGTTGGTTGCAGATGTCAAAAAATCTGTTCAGTCGTCAACAGAATTATCAGTGCAAATGAGGTCGTTAACCGAAAATGTATCAAGATTGAATTCTGTTTACGGAAATATGTTAACATCAATAACAAATTTAAGATAAAATTAAATGGCACAGGGAAATTTGAGTCCTCGTCAACGGATGATAAATATGATGTATTTGGTGCTGACAGCAATGTTGGCGCTGAATGTATCAAACGAAGTGCTTGATGCGTTTGAAACTATAGAAAACAGATTTGGGCAATCAATAGATATAGTGAAACAAAACAACGAAAGCAGATTCAGTAACTTTGATATTGCCGCCGAAAATTCATCTGTTGAAAAAGTTAAACCATGGAAAGACAAGGCTCAACAGGTAAAAGACAAAACGCATGAATTAACTTCTTATATTGACTCGTTGAAAAAAGAACTGATATTTAGGGCAGATGGACAAAAAGCACGTCTTTATACAGGAGATTTCAGCAAATATAAACTTGAAAACAGAGAAGACACAGACGTTGGAACTCAGCTTTTATACGGAAATGAAGAATCAAAAGGCGTAGGTTATGATTTAAGAGATAAAATTGAAAAATACAAAAATCATCTTATCGCAATATTGTCGGAAAGCGCACACGGCGAACAACTTGTTTCTACAATAAAAGGAATGTTAAGAACAGATGATGTAAGCGAAGGAATAGATGGAACGAAGGATTGGGTATATGCAACATTTTATAACGCGCCTGCCATTTCGGATTTGGCAATATTGTCGTCAATATCGCTGGATGTGCGCAACTGCGAAGCCCAAATGACTAACTATTTGCTTGAGCAAATTGACGCATCATCGTTTAAATTCTCCAATATTCAAGTTGCAGTTATTCCAAATTCCAGCTATATTATTAAAGGAACTCCGCTTGAAGCCAGTATATTTTTGGCGGCATACGATCCAAGCGTCAGACCTACGGCAAAAATTGGCAGCAGCGTATTTAATTCCAATGAAGAAGGTAAAATTTTGTATAAAAGCGTACAAAATTCAGTAGGTATGCACCGTCTTACAGGAGTAGTTGAATATCCGGGCCCGGATGGACTGGAACAGGTAAAGTTTGACTTTCCGTATCAGGTAGGAGAAGCGGCAGCAGTAATATCGCCCACAAAGATGAATGTATTTTATCTTGGAGTTGATAATCCCGTTGAAATATCCGTTTCGGGCGTACCTCAGGAAAAAATTTCGGCATCGTGTAACGGAGGGCAACTGCGCAGAGAAGGCGCAGGATATGTTGTAAATCCCAACGCAGGAAGCAAAACCTGCGAAATATCGGTATCAGCCGAAATCAACGGAGTGCATCAGCCGATGAAAGCGCAGATGTTTCGCGTTAAAAAACTTCCTACGCCCAATGCAGTAGTAAGCGGAATTACAGGCAAAACGGCAACAAAAGGAGAATTGGCTGCATCGCAAGGTTTGAAAGCAAGCATGCCCGACGATTTTGAATTTGATTTGAAATACACAGTTACATCGTTTCGCGTTAGCATTACAGGCAGTGGCGGCTACGAAAAAGAAGAAGCCTCAAACGGAGCGTATTTTTCACAGGCACAAAGAAACCTGTTTAATAATTTGCGACCCGGACAACGAGTATTTATTTCGGATATAAAAGCTACAGGACCAGGCGGAGCATTTGATCTGGCAACATTAGACATTAGAATAAAATAATTTTAAGATTATGAAAAAAAATATTTTACTGATAATTTTAGGTTTTACATTTTCGTTTAGCATGTTTGCGCAAGAAAACGTTAAAACTCAACAAACAGAACAGCAAGGCAAAAAGAAAAGCCTTGTTGCAGGAACGAATATACCTAAAAAAGATATGACGGAACGCAGTGTCGTTCCTTACCCAGAAACTGACGAATCGGAAGTTGTATGGCAGCGTAAAATATGGCGTGCCGTTGAATTGAGTGAAAAAATGAATTACCCTTTATATTTTCCAACTATCGAAACAGCATCTCATAAAAGTTTTATACAAACACTGATGGAAGGAATAGAAAAAGGCGAAATAGTTGCTTATAACGAAGATTTTACCGATACGCTTTCACTGAAAAACATTCGCGAACAGTTTGATGCACAGGATAGAGAATATGTTGAAGAAAAATTGGATGGATCAGGAGATACAACGATTTTTGTAAAAGGCTCATTTAATTGGGGAGATGTTAAAGAATTACTGATAACCGAAGAATGGTTTTTTGACAAACGATATTCGCAAATGTATGTACGCATAGTAGGTATTTGCCCTGTTAGAGTATTCCAGCGCGCAATTACAACGGCTGATGGCGAAGAAGAAAGAACAAGCGAATATTCAAAAAAACAACTGTTTTGGATATATTATCCCGATGCACGAAAGTATTTGGCAAAAACACTGTGCTTTACTACAAAGAACGAAGCCGCGCCAATGTCGTACGATGATGTGTTTCAAAGACGCAAATTCTCGTCGCGCATAATTTCCGAAGGACTTTCGATGAACAATCGACACGTGGATGATTACACCCGCTCGGGATTGGAATCGATGCTCGAATCTTTACGGCTTGAAAAAGAAATAATGAATACCGAACACGATTTTTGGGAATATTAATTAGATTATTATACACACATTCTGTGTGATGTTTTCATAGTTTTTTAAGAATGTCTAAAAAGCCAAAAACTTTTTAGACACTTTTTTAATCCAAATATATCATGAAAGATAACGATTGGAAATCTCGATTAAACGTTGTATATTCAACAAAGCCCGACTATAAATATACGGTTGAGGCTGATAAAAGCGACGAACAGCAAACTTTGCCGCCAAACAGGCAAAATCTGACTGTTTGCCTCGATAAAAAACAGCGCAAAGGTAAAAAAGTTACGCTTATTACCGGTTTTAAAGGAACAACGGAAGATTTGAAAAATCTCGGCAAAGAACTTAAATCAAAATGCAGCGCAGGCGGTTCTGTCAAAGATGGAGAAATAATTATCCAAGGCGATTTTTGTAATAAAATATTGGAATTATTGATAAAAGCAGGATACAAAGCAAAACGCACAGGCGGTTAAAATTATTAATATAAAATGTCCGAAATATCAAATTACATATCACACAATAAAGCATACGGTAAAAACTGTATTTGCAGCGATATGCAATTTAGCGCCGATTCGGATATTAATATTTTGCCATTTGCAACAGAATCAACGCATAAAATATTCAACAGCAAATCGACAGCCTTGTGCGCATCAAACATTGCCGAAATACAGACAAATACATACATTAACAGCAGAGAAACAACAAGCTGGCTAATTGCAGGATTATTGATGCTTTATATTGCCGCGCTTATGCTGTCGAAAAAAAACCTGTCCGTATTCGGAATCATGCTTTTTTCAAAAAATCAAAAAAATATCGGTTACAATAACTTCTCACGCGGCTTTGCACAAACAGCAAATATACTTGTGGCATTTTCGATGTTTATATTTACCTTGTTTTTTTACATGCTGGAAAGCCATGCGAACGAATTACATAAAACGGCAATGGAACTTTTTACCGTCATAGCGACAGCCGTGTGCATTTATGTTATTTTTAAAATGCTGACCATAAAAATTATCGGATACATATCGGAAAACGACGAACTAAAAAGCAAGCTGTTTGCCGTAGAAATCATCATTTTTAGCATATACGGACTGTTTTTAGGATTTTTTTTGGCTCTTTGTTTTGCAAATCCAATAAATGGAATATGTGTTTGGGTTACAGCCATTTTTGCAATTATAATATTGCTGAATTTATTAAAAATGTCAAGAATAGCTATGATCTTTATTGATGAAAAAATTTCACCATTCTTTTTGATTTTGTACCTTTGCGCCATCGAAATATTGCCTGCATGGCTTATTATTGACTTATTATAGAAAAAATAAAATGAAAATACAGAAAATATTAATATCACAATCAGAACCAACTGAAAAATCTCCATATAGCGATTTAGAAGAAACTTTTGGCGTACAGGTGAAATTCAAGCCATTTATACAGGTAGAAGGCGTTACGGCAAAAGAATTTCGACATCAGCGAATTGAAATACTGTCGCATACAGCAATTATATTCACTGCTCGTACTGCTATTGACCATTTTTTTCGCATTTGTGAAGAATTAAAAATAATCATACCCGAAACAATGAAATATTTTTGCACAACCGAAGCTATTGCACTCTATCTTCAAAAATATATTGTTTACAGAAAACGCAAAATATTTTTCGGGTCTGGAAGTATAGAAAGCATTATGAAACTTATAGGTTCTAAGCACAAAACCAATAAATTTCTGCTTGCACTCAACAATAATCACAAAACCGACCTGTCGGATGCTTTTATAAAAGCAAAACTGCATTATACGGAAGCCGTATTTTATAAAACAGTGAATGTTGACATGCAAAACTTTTCACTGAAAGATTACGATATAATCGTATTTTACAGTCCTGCAGATATTAAATCATTCTGCGAAAATTATCCGCAATTTCAACAGAACGAGAAAATTATTGCAACATTTGGCGCGGCAACGGCAAAAGCCGCCGAAGATGCAAACTTGGACGTTACAATTAAAGCGCCGTCGCCCGAAATGCCGTCAATAAAAACAGCGCTCGAAAAGTTTTTGAAACAGCAACAGCAATAAAATCAATATACAGGTTTAATTTGCGTAATCAATATACGCAGTAAAAAATGATACAAAATCGCAGATGTGTTTTTAAAAAGAACGAACGTTTATGTTTGCGTAATGACATTGAAAACGTTATGCAAAACGGCAAAAAAATTTTATCCTATCCGTTTCTTGTTAATTACGTAATAAAAGACGCATATAACGGCGAAGCAACAAAAATAGCAATATCGGTTGCAAAACGAAACTTTAAAAAATCTGTTGACAGAAATTTATTAAAACGCAGAATCCGCGAAGCATACAGGCAACATAAACACAGTTTGAACGAAACAGCCTGCGACAACAATAAAGTTATAAATGCAATTATAGTATATGTGTCCAAAGAAAAATTACCATACGAAGAAATCAAAAAAGGAATCATCAAATCGCTGGAAAATCTTAAAAAGACTATTGAAAAAAACAGCAATATTTCCATTCATATTGCTGATTAAATTTTACCAGATCTGTTTATCGCCGCTAAAACCTCCTTCATGCAGATTTACGCCCACATGTTCGGAATATGCAATCATTGCATTAAAAAAACACGGATTGATAAAAGGATTATGGCTTGCCGCAAAACGCATTTTATCGTGTCATCCGTGGGGAAGAAGCGGTTACGACCCTGTGCCATGAAACAAAAATCAACATCTTTTTAATGCTCCGCGCAAAATGCAGGGTCAGGCAATGGACTGTATGACATTACTCTAATTTTCATTTTTCTGATTTTCGTTCCACTGTTTTTGAGCTTTGTTGAAACCTGTTTTCAAATACGGAAAAATTGCAGATGCAAACTTTTCTACAGGTCTGTACAACAATGAATTGTTTATGTCTTCTTTTGGTAAAAAATTCAGTAATTTATTCAAATTTCCTGCAAGTATGAGAATAACGCTCATAACAAAAACAATTTTTAAAACGGAAAAAAATATTCCCAAAATACGGTTTATCAAACCCATCATTGCAACTTTTACAACCAAATGCAAAAATTTACCAAGCAAAACAATCAGTCCCCATACTATTGCAAACGTAACTATAAAAGCAATAGTATTGATGATAGCAGGGTCGGCATCTATTATTGATGAAAATTCGGACGCAAGCCAAAATGATGCTCTGTACGCAACAAAAGCGCCTATAAACATTGCCAGTAAGCCTGCAATCTGTATTATGAATCCTGTCATAAATCCGCGAACAGCAGCCCAAGCAATGATGAGCAAAAAGATAATATCTAAATAATTCATTCCTTATTTTATGATTTGACGGCTGCAAAAGTAGTATTTTAAAATAAAATTAAAAATTTTGCGTATAATATTTTTTTAACAAATGCCAATTTTCCGCGTTGCGTAAAGCATTAATTGCAGGTTAATTATTTATCACTGAATGTAAGTAATCATTTATTTTCGTATCTTTGTAGAAAAAATACAAATATTTTTATGGAATTAGTTAGAAATCACAAAGTAGGAGTTTTAACATCAGGAGGAGATGCTCCGGGTATGAATGCGGCGATTCGCGCGGTAACAAGAGCAGGTTTGAACAATGGAATGGATGTGTACGGCATTCGCCGCGGATTTCAGGGATTGATTGAAAACGACATATTTAAAATGAAATCGCAGGATGTAAGCGGAATACTTCAAAATGGAGGAACATTTTTGCAATCTACACGTTCAACGGAATTTAAAACATCAGAAGGAAGAAAAAAAGGATACGATACGCTGAAACAGTACAATATTGACAGTCTTGTTGTGATTGGCGGAGATGGTTCGTTTACAGGCGCAAACATTTTTGCACAGGAATATCCCGACATTTCGGTAATAGGCATCCCGGGAACTATTGACAACGATTTGTACGGCACAGATTATACAATAGGTTACGATACGGCTCTGAACACGGTTATAGATGCAGTTGATAAAATTCGCGATACGGCAAGTTCGTTCAATCGCATATTTTTTGTAGAAGTTATGGGACGCGAAGCAGGATTTATAGCCATAAACAGCGGCATAGCATCGGGAGCGGAAGTTATAATGGTGCCGGAACGCAAAAATCAAATCGAAAAAGTAAGAAAATTTCTCAAAGAACGCGCTTTGAAAAACAAATCAAGCATCATTATTGTAGCCGAAGGACTTGAAGAAGGAAATGCAATGGAAATTGCAAAACAGATAAAAGATGAATATCCCGAATTCAGCATACGAGTTTCGGTTCTCGGACATATTCAGCGAGGAGGACGCCCTACATCTAAAGACAGAGTAACGGCAAGCCTTATGGGAGTCGCCGCAATAGACGCCATTATTGACAATCAAAAAAGCATTATGATAGGCTGGAAAAACGAAGAAATCGTTCAAGTTCCTCTTAACAAAACAATAAAAATGCACAAAACAATCTCGGACGACATGCTAAACATTGCCGAAATGATAGGAACGTTTTTGCCAAAATGACAAATTTATATGATTTATACGCTGAAAAAAACTTTGTACCGAATCGCCAGACGGTTGTACGTATTGAGAAAAAATCCGCTAAAAAAATGGATATCCATATTGTTGAAGACGCGCAAACATATATTGCTTGATGCTATTATTCTGCGATACGATGGCAGCGGACAGTTTCAGGAAGAGATTGATTTTTTGAAAAAACAAAGCGACTTGATTGTATTTCCATATAAACAAATCAAACAGATTGGGGATGTCGTTTCGGAATATGACACGGTAAAAAATCTGCCATACGTCGTGCATAAAGAAAGAAGACTTTATTTTGCGCGGTCGTGGTCTAAAGAAGAGGCATTGTGGAAATACAAAGATTTCATTGAAAACGAAAACATTTTAGGTGGAGGTTACAGGACAAAATCTCCGCATCAATATCAATCTGAGTCTTTTCGTGTTAAGGACAGCGATATTCTTTTGGACGTAGGATGCGCCGAAGCGTTATTTGCATTGGATGTTGTGGATAAAGTCAAAAAGGTAATTTTATTTGAATCGGATACCATTTGGTTCGAACCGCTTAAAGCAACTTTTGAAAAAGAAATAAAGGAAGGCAAAGTCATATTGATAGAAAAAAATGCAGGGAACGAAAACACTCCTCAATCGGTTACAATCACTTCCGTACTGCAAAATGAAGAATACGAAAGTTTATTCGTCAAAATGGACATCGAAGGCGCAGAACCCGAAGTCGTAAGATCCTGCGAAAGATGGATGGAAACGAATAAGGACATTCGTTTCAGTTGTTGCACTTATCATCGACAAAATCATGCCGAAATACTGCAGTCCATTTTTGAAAAGCATCATTACAGTTTTGAATTTTCGGACGGATATATGTTATTTGTTTTAGACAAACTTATATCTTATCCCTATTTTAGAAAAGGTATTATCAGAGCAAGAAATAATAAATAATATGAATACAAACACTATGGTTTCCGTTGTAATGGGAACGTATAACGGCGAGAAATTTTTGAAAAAACAGATTGATTCCATTCTTCAACAAACTTACAGTAATATTGAGCTTGTCATTTCCGACGACTGTTCGACGGACAGTACTCCGGCTATACTTCGGAAATTTGCCGACAAGCACGAAAATGTGCGCGTATATTTCAACAAAACAAATCTCGGCTTAGTACGAAATTTCGAAAGGGCGGTTCGATATGCACAGGGCGAATATATCGCATTTTCAGACCATGACGATATATGGTTGCCCGAAAAAATTCAGCGTCTTGTGGACAATATCGGCGACAATATGCTGGTATATTGCGACAGCGCATATATCGACGCCGAAGGCCGTTTGATGGGTAGAAAAACATCGGATTACCGAAATCTGCTAAACGGAAGAAATTTATATGCGCTGGATGAGACAAGCGGTTTATGGTTAGCCGCTCATTCCATGCTGTTTCGTCGCGAATTGCTGGATGTAGCCTTGCCGTTTACCGTTTATCTCAATCACGACGGATGGATGGCGTATATTGCCATGCTGAAAGG
>JAISNL010000174.1 GCA_031276235.1 Prevotellaceae bacterium
TTTTCGTTCCCTGCCGAAACGGTTTTAGACCCTTTCATGGGAAGCGGAACGACTGCATCAGTCGCTCGAAAACTGAATAGAAATTCAGTTGGTTATGAAATCAACGCCGACTTTATTCCCATTATTAAGGAAAAAATCGGCGTCAGCGACGCTTTCACGCAAGTTGAAACGGAAATCATTCGGCAACCCGAAACCAATATTGATTTTGATGAGAAAATAAGAAGTCTTCCGTATAAATTCGTCGATACGCACAAGTTAGACAAGAAAATCGACGTCAAGAAACTGCAATTCGGCTCACGCATAGACTCCGAAAGCAGCGAAAAACGGGAAGAATATTTTACGGTAAAAGAAATAATCAGTCCCGAATTGCTGCGACTAAATAACGATTTGATTATCCGCCTGATGGGAATCAAACAAAACCCGGCGGTCAATGGCAAAGCAACGGAGTTTCTGCGCAAAAAACTGAAAGGAAAAAAGGTTTTCCTGCGATACGACGAAGTGAAATACGACAGCAACAACCATTTAATGGCATATCTCTATTTGGAAAACAGGACGTTTATTAATGCGCATTTGCTGAAAGAGAGGTTGGCGGATGTGGATGGAAATATGGAGTTTAGGTACAAACGGAAGTTTTTAGAGATATGAAAACAATTATAGAATTATCACATGAAGAAGCAAAACAATTTTTTCTAAAACAGAAAAGTTATTGCGATATTGATTTGCCTGAATATTTTACTTTTCAGCTTTTATTAGATAAATTATCAAAAAGTATAACAGCAAGAAAATTATCAGATATTTGGAACAAAGACCCTAAATTTTTGATAGATATTAACTATGAATTTTTTACGAATAAAGATGGTAAATTTGCTTGGCGTCCATTGCAACTTATTAATCCTGTAATATATATATTCTTGGTGCGCGAAATCACTGAAGCAGATAATTGGAACCTTATTGTGAAACGTTTTGAAACATTTCAAGAAAATTCACAAATAAAATGTTGTAGTATCCCCATTGTGTCTGAAGAAGAAAAGAAATCAGATAAAGCAGAAACTGTATCAAATTGGTGGAGTTTGATAGAACAACAATCATTAGAATTTGCCTTACATTACGATTGTTTTTTGAATACAGATATATCTGATTGTTATAATTCAATTTATACACATACCATTCCGTGGGCACTTCATGGTAAAGATGCAATAAAAAATGATCTCTTAAAACCAAGAAAAGAAAGGCAAAATTTTATAGGAAATAGTATTGATACTACAATCCAAAAAATGCAATTCGCACAGACAAACGGCATTCCTCAAGGCAGTACTATAATGGATTTCATTGCGGAAATGGTTTTGGGATATGCAGATATGTTACTTTCAGAAAAGATAAAGGATGAAGGCATAAAAGATTACCGAATTCTACGATACCGAGATGACTATCGTATATTTACTAATTTGCAGGAAGATGCCGTAAATATCACAAAACTTTTGACAGAAATATTAATCGAACTGAATTTGCGGTTAAATTCAAATAAAACTTTCATTTCAACTGACATAATTCAAGATGCAATTAAACCAGACAAAATGTATTGGTTAGGAGCAAAAAAAGGAGAAAAAACATTACAAAAAACACTCTTATTGATTCATTCATTAGCAAAAAAACACCCAAATTCTGGCAGTATCATAAGAGCTTTAAGTGATTTTCAGAAAAGGATTTACAAGAAACAAAATATAGAGAAAGAAAACATTAAAGTCCTAATGAGTATCGTTGTAGATATTGCATACAAGAATCCAAAAACATATCCAATGGCAACTGCTATTTTAAGTAAACTGCTCTCATTGTTGAATAATAACGATGCAATTAATGATATAATAGCCTCTATTGAAAAAAAGTTCAATAAACTTCCGAATGTTGGGCATTTGCAAGTTTGGTTACAGCGTTTGACATTGAAAATCTGCGAGAATAAAGATTATGAAGAAAAACTTTGCAAGAAAGTAATTGACGATAATACGGTGATTTGGAATATTGATTGGTTAAATGACAATATCAAAAATGTTTTTGCTCAACATTCAATTATTGATAAAACTTATATTCAAAATATGGAACAAATTATTACACCAGAAGAAGTTCAATTATTTGAATATTAAAAAGATTGATATGAAACAAAGTAAACATTCTCTCGACTTCGGCAAAAAAGAAAAAGTTCTCAATTACACCTGCCAAACCTATCAACTTTCACGACCAAACAAAGTAGGCACGGTCATGGCGTTAATACGCGAGTGTCAACCCAAAACAATAGACGATTGGCAACAATGGTATTTTGAAAACGCTTATACGGAAGCAAAAACGAAAACCAAAATCACACAGGACAATTTGCAGGAACTTGGCGAACGGCTATACGAAAAAATCACGGAAGTCGTTATTCCCGAATGGGAAGCCGCATTTAAACAACTCACTTTGCAGGATTGCGTTGACTACATTTTTAACCTCACAATCAATCGTACTTTTGATGGCTTTTTGCGTGAGAAATCGGTTGTGAACGACGGTTTGGCAAAGATTTTCCCCGAACTCACATTTGAAGAAAGCGACCCTGCACTTGACCACGCCGGCGATATTGATTACATTGCCAAAATCGGCGATAAAGCCATTGGAATTCAAATAAAACCCATTACGGCAAAAGCCAATTTCGGCAACTATTCCGCTACCGAAAGAATGAAAGCAAGTTTTGTCGATTTTGAACAACGTTTTGGCGGTAAAGTCTTTGTAGTTTTCAGTTTGGATGGAGAAATTGCCAATAAAGAAGTAATCCGTGAAATTGCTGCGGAGATAGAACGGTTAAAATAACATTTGAGCCGTGTTCCCTCTTTGTTCGCATCCTCGGCTGTTTCGCGACAAAATGCCGGTTATTCGTTTAAAATATTTTCCGGAGAACGACTGCGACGGAAATGAAGTATCCGCCTGCCCGCTGAAATCACACAATAATTGCACGTATCCACTATTGTTCTATCTTTGCATCGCAATCGTATTAAGATGGATTATCAGGAAATATCGAATATAAAAGGATTAAATCATGAATGAAATCGGCAGGTTAAGAAAAACGGCAGGATTTCCTCATGAATATATCGTTTTAGCAGAATCGTCGGAAAGCATCATCAGTCTCAATCACAAACTCTCAAGCGCTACGTCCTCAATATGCACCGGAGCCGACAAAAAGTCTTATAAACGATATTTTTTCATCACTTAATAATAACGATGATGCACGATAAACAAAACGCAGGAAAAGCCTGCTCTCTAAAAAAGTACATTTCAATAATTCTCGGTATATGTAAAACAATAATTTTCATTATGCTGTTTTACAGATTTCATATTTCATCTTTGTTTACGGCAATAATACTCTTGACGATAATATTTATAATAGAAATCATTAGAGTAATGAAAATAAAAGACAAATAATTTGATTGGATTTGATATGTATATATTGTCAATAGGATTTATTGAAGATAAATGTAACAGCGCATATATTTTAGAGATGGATTAGAATAATGAAGTGCTCCGTCACTGCGTATAAATGCTACCTTTGCACCGTAAAATATTTTTAATGACAACGATGATGCACGGAATCAATTATTACAGACAAGCGATGAAACATACGGTAATTTTGTGTTTAGCGTCATTTTTGCTGACAGTATCCTGCAAGCCGCCTACTGTTCTTTTTTACAGTACAGGCGGCATGGTACAGGAAGATTGTAGCGGCGGTGGGGAGGAAGTACAACATGCTATTCTTCGTTATCAAAAAGGAGACACCTTACAGTATCTGTTTGATAACTTATCTTATTTGAATGACTATCCACGTGAAATACGCTCTCCTTATGTCTGTTATACGCCAAAAGAGCAATCAGGCGTACTTGGCGTACATGTTGGACGATGCGGTATCCCGCCTCTCGGAGGAGAAAGCGTTCTGCCCGTATCGGAAATGCAGGATTATCGGGACATGGAAAGCCGCAATGTCTATTATCTTCCCCTGTACCGATATCAAATCTGTGATTCGATTATCCGTTTCCATAAAATGACGCAGGATGAACGTACCGCAGATACAACACAGATTTATTCTACCCTTTATACCAAAGGTAAGTGGTTATTGTTGCACAGTTATCACGTATCAAGATTTGAGATTGAATTTATGCCTGAAGTAAAAATGATTTTCAGTCAACTTTACAACGTCAACTGTAAATACCTGATACGAAGCGATACTGTATTTCAGTACATTTTCGACTTATACAGCGAAGATTATGTTACAAATATTCCCATGTTTCATCTTCCGCTGGAAACGGATGTATATTATAAAAAGAATCGGCGGAATTACCTTGTAAGGAAAAGATTAGGATTTCGCCAAGGTGAACCTTTTGTAAATGATCTGTCCGATTACAGCCACGAGATAGATACCGCTCTTTTAGCGCTCCCTGTTCGCATTTTTCAGGGAAAATATATGCAAACCAAAGATATTTACAGCCTCGACGGAGTTTGCACACTTATAAGGTAAACAGGACATGAAAAATCATCACCCGCCTGTTTCGCAACTTTTATCCTACCTTCGCACCGCAAAATAAATTTTACTATGAACAAAAAATGGTTTTTATATGCGCTGACGCTTTTCCCGGCAATCGTCGCAGGCCATGCCGGAGAGACGGCGACGGCGCAGTATGCTTTCACCTCAACGGGGTGGGCTACGTTCGGCATCGTACTGCCGAAGGGACAGGCCACCGCCGGCCTGACCGTGGGTACGCTTCCCACGCAGACCGATGTGAAGAACCGGTGGCCGGACGGCTCTATCCGCTACGCCATCCTGACAGCCAAAGTCGCGGACGCCGGAGTATATGAAATCCGCGAAGAGGCGGCAGCCTCCGGTTCGTTCACACCCGCGGCGCCTTCCGCCGTCCTCGATCTGACCATCGAGGATACGCATTACACCTCCACCCTTACGCCCTCCGCGCAGAGCACGGACGTATGGCTCGACGGCCCGCTCGTCAGGGAATACCGCATCAGGGACATTCCGCAACACGGCGGCGAAGCGCATCCTTTCCTTTCCAACATATGGGACGTAAGGATATACAGCGACGGCACGGCGCGCGTGGATGTGACGGTAGAGAATATCCGCGACACAGCCGTCGCCGACGGAGTAGTGTACGGCGT
>JAISNL010000178.1 GCA_031276235.1 Prevotellaceae bacterium
TTTTTTCGTCTTTATATCATAAAATTATTATTATCATTTTTAATTATGCAAAATTATAATATTTTTTTAATCTGATAAAATAAAACACAAAAAATCTTAAAAAATCAATAAATTTGTGCAGATTTTTTTATATAAAATTGAAAATTTATGAACATAATTCAGGATTTGAAAAATTACATAGAGCAAAATATTTTACCGCGTTACAATATTTTGGACAGCGGACACAATATCAATCATGTTCAAAAAGTGATTGACGAAAGTTTAATGCTTGCTCAACAATTTGATGTTAACATAAATATGGTTTATACAATTGCCGCTTATCACGATATTGGTATTGAAAAAGGCAGAGATTTACATCATATTTTTTCGGGAGAAATTTTAATATCCGACGAAAACCTGAAAAAATGGTTTTCGCAGCAACAAATTGAAATCATGCGGCAGGCTATTGAAGATCACAGAGCATCAAACAAATACGAGCCTCGAAGTATTTACGGGAAAATAGTTGCCGAAGCAGACCGCGATATTTCATTGCATACCATTTTGCGCCGTACCATACAGTTTGGCTTGAAAAATAATCTCGACAAAGATTTTGAATTTCATTTTAAAAGAGCTTATCAACACATCGTAAACAAATACGGCGAAAAAGGCTATCTAAAATTGCATTTACACAGCGAAAAAAACGAAAAAGGACTTGCCGAAGTTCGTGCAGCAATCAACGATAAAGATACATTACAAAATATCTGTAAAAAGATTTTTGATGAAGAAAATTTATAATTTCACCATTTTTCATTGTGAATCTTTTCAGGTTTCCATTTGTCTTTAGGCGATTCTTTTATGCTTGGATAGCCTATGGGAATTACGCATAACGACTGAATATTATCAGGATGCCGCGTTACTTTTTTAACTGCATTCATTCTGTTTTCGTAGGGATAACTTGCTGTCCAAACTGCGCCAAGTTCCATTGCTTCGGCTGCCAGCAAAATATTTTCGGTAGCGGCAGCGCAATCAACAAACCAGTATTCGGATTTGACGGTATCTGCGCAAACAATTATTGCGAGCGTTGCCTGTTGCAACATTCTTGCATAGGGGAGAAGCGCGGCAAGCGAGTCTAATGTTGCTCTTTCATTTATTACAATAAATTCCCACGGTTGAGTATTTTTACCTGTTGGAGCTGCCATTCCTGCACGCAGCAGTTTTTCAATCTTTTCGGGTTCTATCTGTTTACCTTCAATGTAATCTCTTACGCTTTTGCGATTTGCAATATTTTCCAATACAATTTCGGCAGAAGATTTTGTTGTTTTTTTGTCTCCGCTGCACGACGCTAAAATAAGCAGTATAATACTTACTAAATAAATAATTTTTATTTTCATATAATTCATAATTTTAATTGTCTATATATTTAATTTACAATGCAATACATTATGTTCAAACTGCAAAAAAGAGTAGGAGAGGAGATACCTGCTGCAATACATTTATTTTCATCTTAACATACTAAGCTATACCATCATCCTTGTCTCCATAATCGTCATCATTGTCATCATCAACTAAAAAATCATCGTCATGTCCCAGTCCGAACAAATCTTTTTCAATGTCATCCGTTATATCGCTATCAACTTTAACCGATACTTTGATAAGATAACTGACATCAGGCGTATCAAGCATTATTGCATGAAAAAAATCGCCATTTCCTTTTTCTACTTTCAATATGTAATCACGCCATCCTGATGGATATTTTTCGTTCAGCAATTCAATAAGTTTCGGATCAATCTGATTGTAATTAACAACAATTCTGCGTTTTACAGGAATTTTGCTTGTTGGCTCAGGTTGAATTTCTGTAATATTCGGTTCGTTTTCAACTACTTTTTTATCTGTTTTTGCTGCTGTTTTTTTGACTGATTTTGTAGTTGCAGATTTTTTTTCTGTAGTTTTTTTAACTTTTTGCTTTTTTTCTGTTTTTATTTTTGCTTGCTTTTTATTTGCTGTTGCCATAGTAATTGTTATAAAAGTTGTGCAAGTTTACTACCATTTTTTTAATCAAAGAAAAAAATTTTTTATTGTTGATTAAGAATTTTTTATTTCTAAAAATAAATATTATTGATAATTAGTGAATTACGTAAATAAATTATTTTGAAAATTAACACTATTTAACTGACGGTATTATTTTGTCCCATAATTTATATTATGTTAAGTTGGTGTTTGGACTATTTGTGTATTAATATGTTATGGTAGTTTTGAGTTGATACCATAAAATTTCTTTTTTTGAAGTTTAAAATTTAATTAAGTATTTTTGCGCAAAATTTATTTAAATAAAAAATTATGAAAAAAATATTTTTCTTATCGTTTATAATTTTGTCATTATCGGCAAATGCCCAAAGCAAAAATTTTTACGATTTTTCGGTTAAAACTATAGACGGAAATGATTTGCCGCTATCAGAATTTAAAGGCAAAAAGATTATGGTTGTGAATGTTGCATCCAAATGCGGACTCACGCCTCAATACAAGCAATTACAGGAACTGTTTGAAAAATACGGTAGCGAAAAGTTTGTTATCATAGCGTTTCCTGCAAATAATTTCGGTGCGCAAGAACCGGGTACAAATCAGGAAATAAAAGACTTTTGCACCTCTAATTACGGTGTTACTTTTCCGATAATGGAAAAAATATCGGTTAAAGGCAATGACATCGCTCCTATTTATAAATGGCTTACGCAAAAGACTGAAAATGGCAAAGATAATGCTGAAATTACATGGAATTTTCAAAAATTTTTGATTGATGAAAACGGTAATTGGGTAAAATCTTTTTCGCCACGTACAAGCCCTGATGATGAAGAAATTATACAGTGGATTGAAAATAAATAGAGCTATTTTCAAACCGAATTAATATGGAAGATTTGCAAATCAGATTCTGTACTGAAGACGATTACTCATCTGTTTTTGAGTTATTAAAACAGTTATGGCTTAAGCAATTAAACTACGAAATGCTTCATGCTACATATAAAAATGCGTTAAAATCAAACAGCCAAAAACTCATTATCGGATTTACTAATAATCAAATAGCAGGATTTTGTTCTTTAACAATAAAAAACTCTCTATGGCAAGCCGGAAATTTAGGTCATATAGATGAATTGATTGTGGATAACCACTTTCGTAAACAAGGAATCGGGAAAAAATTAATGACAGAAATTACGCAAATTGCAAAAGCAAATAATTGTAAACGAATAGAATTAGATTCGGCATTTTATAGACAAGAAGCGCACAAATTTTACGAAAATGCAGGATTTGAAAAGCGTGCATACTTATTTTCAAAGATAATAGACGAATGATGACTTCAAAAAAATTACATTTGCCTAATCCCCTACTCTATTTTTATAATTCTAAATATTGAGATAATAATTGTACCAATTAAATATGAAATTTAAATTACAAAATACTGACTGTCAAACAAAAGCGCGGGCAGGCATAATAACTACCGACCACGGCGATATAGAAACGCCAATATTTATGCCTGTCGGGACTGCAGGCAGTGTAAAAGGCGTGTTTCATCGCGACCTTGTCAACGAAGTTCGCGCTCAAATCATTCTCGGAAATACCTATCATTTGTATTTGCGCCCAACAATGGCAATACTCGAAAAAGCAGGAGGATTGCACAAATTTGTTTCGTGGAATCACCCCATACTCACCGACAGCGGCGGATTTCAGGTTTTTTCGCTGGCAGCAAACCGCAAACTTACAGAAAACGGCTGTGAATTTCGTTCGCATATCGATGGTTCAAAGCATCTTTTTACACCCGAATCGGTGATTGATATTCAGCGTTCAATAGGAGCCGACATTATTATGGCGTTTGATGAATGTCCGCCGGGGACGGCATCTTATGATTATGCCGAAAAATCGTTGATGCTTACGCAAACATGGCTCGAACGATGTGTACAACATTTCAACGCCACCCAGCCAAAATACGGCTATAGCCAAACATTGTTTCCTATTGTTCAGGGCTGCGTGTACAAAGATTTGCGCTTGCGTTCAGCAGAACATGCACTTTCGCAAAACTGTGAAGGTTATGCCATAGGCGGACTTGCCGTAGGCGAGCCTGTAGAACAAATGTACGAAATGGTTGATTATGTTTCAGACATCCTGCCTGTTGATAAGCCGCGTTATCTTATGGGAGTAGGAACACCTGCAAATATTCTCGAAAACATTGCGCTTGGCGTTGATATGTTCGACTGCGTAATGCCTACTCGCAACGGACGCAATGGAATGTTGTTTACAGGAGAAGGCATCATAAATATCAAAAATCAAAAATGGAACGATGATTTTTCTCCCATCGATGCCAATGGAACAGCATTTGTTGATACCGTTTACAGTAAAGCGTATTTGCGACATTTATTCATTGCAAGCGAAATGCTTGGCGCGCAGATTGCAAGCATGCACAATATTGCATTTTATTTACGGCTTGTTGCCGAAGCACGACAACACATTATCGAAGGCGATTTTTTTTCGTGGAAAAATATGATGATAAATAAAATAACACAACGGCTGTGATTTTATGAAGAATAATTAAAAAAAATTGTTTAGTTAAATGTGGCAAGAGTAAATCATTTAAGATATCTCATGATGCATTTAAAGAAATAACATTTGGATGTAGAATGGATGATATAAATAATCAGAAGACTTTAATGTTTGTTAGAAAGAATATTCTTCACATATCTGTATTTCAGGCAAACCAAATGGATATTGAATTTAAATTTGAACTTTTAAAACTAAATTAATATGAAACTTTTTAAAATGAAAAGATTATTTATTTTAATTTTACTAATGAAAAGATTATTTATTTTAATTTTTAAGGCAATTATTACTATTGGAACTATTGATGCCTAAAGTATATATTATTCTGTAAAGAGAAAGATCTGTTAAATGCATTATCATTTGACAATGGGTATTTTCATTTAACTGAAGATTTAATAGTAGATGGGTATATTGTTATCACGTATGAAAAAAGTTCAAATTTTATGCTCATTTTATATAGTTTTACAATAGTTTAAATCTTAATTTAATCAATATGCTTCGCGGACGCAGATTATATTTATAATAATAGGCGCTTATATCGCTATAAGAAGCAGATATATAGTATTTTGAATTAAACATATTATTCAATTCTAATTCAAAATCGTATTTTTTTGTTTTCAATTTCAAACCTGCATCGGCAAAGGTTGTACTGCGTTCTGTTGTTGCGCTGTTGTAAGTATATTCTCCGCTGATATGCGCCGATAAGGTTTTGGTAAAGTTCATGCCTATTTTCAGGCTTTGCGATAATCCGCGTATGGCAGGAAAATATTCCTGTTTATCAATCACATAATTTTTATTCATATTCCATCCCAGCGAATAATCAATTGCGAAAAAAGAAAACAAACCGCAATTTATACTGCCTCTTGCATTATAGCCTTGAGAACGGTAGTTTAATATTTCGTTTTGTATTAACACATCGCTGTTTGTGTTGCTATAACCTCCCGAAAGTCTTAATGTTCCCGACATAAAGGATAAACCTTTGCTCATGTTGAAGTTTACATTATATCCGTCAGTCTTGGCAGGCTTGTCAATCGTTGTTTTCATGCTTAATATTCCCAGATAATCATAACCGTACAACAAATTTTTAGTTGACCAGTTATAGCCTATACTTGCATTGATAAACAATGAGATGAAGGCATCGCGGTAAGTAAGCGAAGTGTTTATGTTTTTGCTGTTGGTTTCAAATAATTTGTCGAAAGTGTTTTTTTGTAAATTACGGTAATTTTGCATTATATAGCCTGTGTAACTTGAATTTATGCCACCAAACGATTTGTTTATCCTGCCAGAAGTTGAAATTGTAAGTCTGCCTGTTAAATCATAACTTAACGAAAGTGATGGATAAAAAGTAAGTTTTCTATGTCGTTGGAAGTTATCAGGAATACGGTCGTCAGTAGTGAATATATTGTAAGTCAACGGAATATTAAGAGTTGCTCTAAATATATTCGTTTTATAAGAATAATTTTGGTTTATTCCAGTTTGATAGGTATTATAATATATGTTATTTTTCAATGAATCTGTTGTTTCTTTTATATTTGCAGTTGTAATATATTGCAATTCTGTATCCATATTTTTTATATCGGCACGTCCCCAAACGGCGTAATCTGCATTGATTTTTTTTATTTTCATTCCGTATGAAATTCTAAAAGCAGAGGCAAAATCGCGTAAAGTTGCGTTCTGTTTTGCTGCCGACAAATCGTTGTGATTGAAATAATTTACAGGTTTTACAGTAAGCGAATGTGGACGATTGCCATAGCCAACTGAAAAATAAATGCTATAAAAATTATCATTGAAATTTTTTATCAAACTGAATGTGTAATCCGCCGAAAAAAACGGTTTATATAAGTATTGTGATATTGATTCATTAATATTGTTAAATCTGCTGCGTGTTGTTCCAACGCCATTATCGCTATCCCAGTTGCCTTTAATATTCAATGCGTTGTTGATGTAATTATTGTTGGTATTTAAATTCAATCGCGCGGCTATTTCGGCATTATGTATTCTGCTTGTTGAGTTTATCCGTTCTTCTATATCAAGCGTACTATCGTTGGGCAAGTACTGTTCATAAAGCGAATAACTGTTTTTTTTTGTATAATCTGCATAATATAAAGCGCTTACATTCAGTTGAAAATCCTTGTTTAATTTCAATAGATGATTGAAAGTTGCTGCGTGCGAATTGTTTACAAAATAACGTTTTAGCGCAATTGGCGGACTGCTTGGCATTTGCACAGACAGCATACCGCTCGGATTCATATAAATTCTCTCGTAATCATAATGAGTTTTAAATTCTCCTGCCACATCGTAACCTACATTATTGCTTTTGTACATGCTCATATTTTGCATTTTACCTGCGAAATACATGGCGACTAATTCCGATTGCCATAATATTGGTTCATAGCCTGTTCCCGCAAGTGCATTAATGCTTATCGTTCCTTTTGCCTTGTCTTTCAATTTCAGGTTAATAGCTGCATTCTCAGAAAAAACTCTGTCTTTAAGCGCTTTTATGGGTTGATGATTTTCGAGTATTTGTACTGTTGATACATGATTTGCAGGGATGTTGTTCACTGCTATTCCATAACGACCCTGCAACAAATCCATATCCTCAACATTGTTTATTTCTCTGCCATTGTATTTTATTCGTCCGTTATCTTCAACCTCAATTCCGGGCATTTTTTTCAAGGCATCTCCTATTACTCTATCGGTTTGTTCGGTATATGCTCCTACCGCATAATTGAGCGTGTCGCCTGTTTGCTGTATTTTTTGCGCGGCTACTGTTGCTTCCTTAATCATTAGAGGTTTTTCTTCAATAATAAAATCCACTTGTGCAGAACGGTTAATAACTGTTTTTTGATGTTTGCCTATGTTTATTCCCGAAACCGTAATCTTTATGCTGTCGGCTGTTCCTTTATATGTGAGAGAATAATTGCCTGCATCATTGGTTGATGTAAATCCAGAAATGGCAACGCTACTCTGCGATTGTACGGTTACTGTAGCAACAACAAATTCGCCCTTGCTGTTTTTAACGTTACCCGAAATCACAGTTTGCGACACAGCTTTGAATGGAAAAACAAATAAAACCGCAGCAATTATTAGTAGCAATATGTTATTATCTCGCCTTGTCATAAATTCACACAATAATAACCTCTTCCATTATTTTTTGATATGCTTCGGGATGTTTACGTAAAAAATCCATCTGCGTGTTTACATAATTTTGAAAATCATGTTCATTCATATATCCGTGGCATATTGGTTTATTCTCCATAAAGGGCATATTAAGCAAAGGTTCTCCACCGTAAAACGATATATAAATAACGCTTTGCGCTGATGTATTTATTTTCGATTTCCAAAATTCGGCAAGATAATCAATCAAGCGTATAGCCTTTTTTGTAGGTAGCATTTTATCTTCGCGCTTATCGTGGTCATCATACAATTCACCATAGCCGCAGTATTTACATTGAAGATTGCAGACATCTGTAACTTCAAACACTAGCTGGTTTAGATTTGCCATTGCAAATGTTATGTTATCGGCAGTTAGATATTTTGTCATATTTTTTTCATTCTAATTCTAATGGGTTATAAGGTATTTTTTTCCATGTTTTTGGGATACCATTCTTATCTGTAAAAATCAATCCAGCTACATTGAAATAATCGTAGTACAGCCTTTTCACAAATTTGAGTAACTTTTGGCGGTCGGTTTTTTCAAATCTGCTATAATCGTGAATTTTAACAGGATATTTTTTATTGAAATTATCAACTTTTACACATTCAAATACGTATAACTTATCAACGTCAGATACTTTAAGTATCAATCCGGGCAATCCGCCAAATTTCCATGGTCCGTTTTGTACAGGAATATCCATAGTAAACCATGCAGTATAATTTCTACCCCTGCCAATGCTTTGCTTTTGATAGAGTATTTTACATCATCTATTAACAGCGAGATGCTGAAAGTAGAACCACAAGAGGGCATAAATAATACTATGTTTGATGTGAATATCAAAGAAAACGGCAATGTGCAACAAGGCAAAAATATTTCCTATCATCAGGAAATTTCACCTGATACAATAGAAAAAGCAGCAAACAATTACAGAGTAATAATAGAAAAACAGCAAATTCAGATAGACAAATTGCAAGCGACAATAGATAAATTGCTGAATATGATTGAAAAATTATCTAAATAAAAGGCAAAAAATGAAAGCAAAAAAGAAATAATCCAAAATGTTTTTATTGCTTGCGCTTGTAAAGGTTTATGCAAACAATTTACTGTTTATGAAATACTGTATAAACAATAACATTACTACTGCCGTTGCCAGAAGCCATAATTAGTTTTTTATCTATTATGCTCCATTTATTCGTACGAAATGTCATATCTGCATCATGAATTTCACATGTGGCTGTTTTCCATATTCTATCGCCATTAATGGCATAGGAATAAACAGTTTTTTCAGTGCGGTTATCAATCCAATAAATCATGCCGCAAGCCGTATCCGCTAAAAAGGTAAGATAAACAGGTTTTGAACTTTCCTGATAATAATATGTATTATATTTTGTAAAATCTATTTCGCTGTTACTATCATCAGCGTAAATATACGTACATTTCCAATTCCCCACAATGTTTTTAGGGTTTGTATTAATATTCATTTCATCGTCTTTACTGCACGCTATAACAGAGGCGGCAATTAACAGTGTGTATATAAGTTTTTTCATTTTATTTGTATTTTTTAATTTTTACAAAGATAGGAATTTTTTAATAACGATTAAATAATTTTATCTAAAATTTATTGTTTCATGATAAAAAAACATTATATCTTTGAGTTTATTATTGTTTTTTATCCACAAAAGCATGAAAATTGTTAATAATTTTTGAGGTTCAAATATTTTATTTAGATATTTTATACCTTGTTTTTGGCAAATATTTTATTACCTATTATATTACC
>JAISNL010000063.1 GCA_031276235.1 Prevotellaceae bacterium
AAGGTGATGAAAACGGATTTGACAACCGTCGTGCATACTGCCTCAACCGCCGAACTTTTCGGGATACTCGACAAGGGGATGGTGGCGATTGTCGAAGACCCGAACGGCAAATTCGAAGGACTGATTACACGTATCGACTTTATTAATTATCTGAACAGAACAAAATATCATTAAAAATGAGTATCTCACAATTACAGGGCTTTGCAACCAAAGCCATCCATGCGGGCGAAGAACCCGATTTTCGCGACGGAGCAACCGGCGATGTTGTTGTCCCCGTCCACTTATCAACCACTTTTGCACGGACGAAAGTGAAGACGCCGACGGCAGGATACGAATATACCCGCAGCCTGAATCCAACACGCAAGGCGCTCGAAACGAAACTCGCAGCTCTCGAAAATGCAAATTACGGCTTGGCGTTTGCTTCGGGACTTGCCGCCGAAACAACTCTCCTGACGGCTTTGCTGCGCAGCGGCGACCATATTGTCGCTTTCGACGATTTGTACGGAGGAACAAAGCGTTTGTTCAACAATGTGTTTGTCAACTACGGCGTAGAAGTGACGTTTGTCGATGCAACCGGCGTCTCGACGGTCGAAAAGGCAATTAAGCCGGCAACGCGACTGATTTGGATAGAATCGCCGTCGAATCCGCTGTTGAAAGTCTGCGACATTTCCGCTATCGCGAAGATTGCGGCGGCAAACGGATTGATTCTGGTTGTCGATAACACTTTTCTGTCGCCGTATTTTCAGAAACCGCTCGACCTTGGCGCCGACGTCGTGGTACACAGTTCGACAAAATATATCGGCGGACACAGCGACGTGCTGGGCGGCGCGCTTTTGCTCAACAATCACGAGTATTACGAGAAACTGCAATATCACCAAAACGCTATCGGCGCGGTGCTGTCGCCTTTCGATTCGTATCTGACATTGCGCGGCGTCAAAACTCTGGCTTTGCGGATGAGGCAGCATCAACAGAATGCTTTCCGTATTGCCGATTATCTGTCGAAACATCCGAAAGTGACGAGAGTCATTTATCCCGGACTCGAAACGCATCCTCAACATGCTTTGGCGAAGGCGCAGGGAACGGGTTTCGGCGGAGTGTTGTCGTTCGAAATCGTCGGCAGTCAATCCGACGCTGAGGTTTTTCTCGAAAAACTCCGCGTCATTGCATTAGCCGAAAGTCTTGGCGGCGTCGAATCGTTGATTGAACTGCCTTCGGTCATGACTCACTCGTCTGTCCCGAAAGAGGTACGCGAACAAGTAGGCATCTCCGACACTTTGATCCGACTGTCGGCGGGCGTCGAAGATGTTGACGACTTAATCAACGACCTTGAACAGGCGCTTACCCATGTATGATTGATTGATATAATCTATCCCAAAATTCGTACAGCAAACAAGTAGAATTTCTAAAAAAATAGCAAGTTGAGCATAGCAGAACAATGTTCATTTTGAAATATCAGTCATTAGGGATTTTATTATGCACCTGTACTGCCCGCAGTATAAAAGCAAAAAGACGCTACTGTATGTAACGTCTTTATAAAAATATTTATTTTATGTACGATGTTAATTTATTCCCAACTCTTTTTTTACCGCAGGCAAAATATTTGTGCTTTGAGTTTCGTCAACGTAATGCACTGCTGTGGATTCAAATACATAAATATATCCGCCTGTTTTTGCTACTTTGCTTATTGCATCGTTTGCTTTTTTCAATACTGGCGTTATCAGTTCTTCCTGTTTCCGTGAAAACAGTTCTTCCGCAGATGCTTGCTGTTCTTGCAGGCGTCTTTGTATGTTTACAATATCTTGCGATTTCACTTCTTTTTTTTCGGCAGACCATGTTTCGCTGTCTTTTTGAAATTCTTCTAGTTTTTTGTTGTATTCAACTTGAATTTCTTCTATTGTAGCAACTAATTCGTTCTTGTATGCTTCCAGTTTTTCCTGAGTTGTTTTGAAATCAGGCATGGATTGAATAAGTTCGGTACGATTTATGTGCGCAAATTTTTGCTGAGCAAAGGTATTGCTCGCGAGCATTGCAAAGGCAATGGCAAATACTACTTTGAGTAAATTTTTCATATTATATTTATTTTATTTTTAATTTTGAATGCAAAAGTAATAAAATTTATTGTTTATATCCCAATTTTTCGAGAATTTTATCGCTTACATCATAGCGTGAATTAACATAAATCATTGATGCATTATTTGCAAGGTCGAAAATTGTGGCATAGCCTCCATCATCGGCAAAGTTTTTTATTGCATTAAAAATGCGTTCTTGAATTGGTTTAAGCAATTCTTCGCGTTTTTTTGTTAATTCTCCATCTGGAGAAAAGTATTTTTGCTGCAAGGCTTTCACTGCTTTTTCTTTTGCAATGATTTCATCTTCGCGTTTTTTCTTCATAGCATCTGTAAGCAATGCTTTTTCGGCTTGATATGCTTTATACATTTCATCCACGTTTCTGTATCCATCTTCAACTTCTTTTTGATATTGAGTTGAAAGTTTTTCTACCTGCTCCTGCGCTGATTTATAATTCGGAATTTTTCCCAGAATGTATTCCGTATCAACACATGCATATTTTTGGGCAAATGCCAATGATGACAACATCATCAATCCTGCTGATATTAAAATAATTTTTTTCATAATTCGCATATTTTTTATTATTTTACTGTGTATTATTTTGTATTTATAATTATTAATCAATTATCGTGCCAATTGAGAAATGGAATTTTCCGCCGCCAGCGCTGTCGTAGTTTTTTACTTTATCTAATCCGTAGCCCCAATCTATGCCAAGAATACCAACAATGGGCAAATAAAGTCGTAATCCTACGCCGACAGAACGTTTCAGCGAGAATGGATTGAAATCGCGCAGTTCGTACCACGAATTTCCTGCTTCAAAAAATGCAAGCGCATAAATGCTCGAACTTGGTTCAAGTATTATGGGATAACGCATTTCTACTGTAAATTTTGAATAAATGTTTGCTGTGTTTACGCCATTTACATATGGCGAAAGCGAATTGTTTTCGTATCCGCGCAAGCCTACTACTTCCTGTCCGTATCGTGTGTATCCGCTCATGCCATCGCCGCCGAGAATATATCCTTCGAAAGGAGAATATCCCCAATCTTTGTTATAATATCCCAAAACTCCGAATTTTGTTTTTGTATGCAAAATCAGTTTTTTATCAGGTGTTAGCGATGTATATGTTGCAAATCTGAACGTCCATTTATGGTATTCTATCCATTTGTAGCGTTCCGCATCCGATATTGTTGCATAGTTTTTATTGCTGCCGAGCAGTGAATAGGGCGGAGTGATCTGTAATCCTATTGAAAATTCCGAGCCTTGGCGTGGATAAAATTGCTGGTCGATTGATATTCGCGACAGTGTTAATCCGAAACTTAAATTGTTGGATGAGCCGTCTGAAAATGTAAAATAGCTTGACCAGTCGTGCAAAGTATATCGCTGATACGACAAATCGCCGCGCAGTATGAAATTGTTGTCGGGCCATTTCAATCGTTTTCCCAAACCTAATGATATGCCGAGTACGCTCATCCACTGGTCTGTATCGCCAAACCAGTATGAAGCGTTGGATTCGTGGGCAAAATATGCTGAAAATGAGAATGTATTCGGTTTCTTTTTGCCAAACCATGGATCCATAAAACTTAAACTGAAAGTATTATAATATGTGCCGTTTGATTGTCCGCGAAGCGAAAGGGTTTGTCCTTCGCCTGATGGCACTGGTCGCCATGCTCCTTTTTTGAACAGGCGCGATATTGCAAAATTATTGAAAGTTACGCCTACCGAGCCTACAAACATTCCGCTTCCCCAGCCTCCTGAAAGTTCGAGTTGGTCGTTGGAAACTTCTTCGAGGTTATAAGCGAGGTCAACGGTTGCATTTGCTCTGTCGGGCGTTACGCTTACGCCTTCGGGTTTGTTGAATGCTTCGGGGTTGAAGTATCCGGATGTTCCCAGTCTGCGTATTGATTCTATTATGGCTGTTTTGCTGAAAAGTTCTCCGGGTTTTGTATAAAGTTCGCGGCGTACAACTTCTTCATCTGTTTTGTTGTTTCCGTTAATAATTATTCTGTTGAAGCGAGCCTGATCGTATTCTATCATTCGCATTTCCAAATCAATTGAATCGCCGTCTATATTTACTTCTACAGGGTCGAGGTAAAAAAACATATATCCCATATCATTGTATTGAGTTTGTACTGAAAGGTCATCTTCAAACAGCATTTTATTCAGAGTTGATTTGTCGTATATGTCTCCTTTTTTTAATCCGAGCGTTGCGTTCAAATGTTCTTCGTGCAATACGGAATTTCCTACCCATGTTATGTTTCTTATAAAATATTGTTTTCCTTCTTCAATATTTATATCTACGTTTATAAATTTATTGTTGATAGCATATATAGTGTCTGCAACAATTTTGGCATCGCGATAACCTTTTTTATTATAATATGTGATGATATTATCCAAGTCTTCGTCGTATTTTGCCTGAATGTATTTTCCTGATCGGAAAAGGCTTTTTCGTTTGGTTTTTTTCATTGCTTTGCGCAGTTTTCTGTCTGAAATGTCATTGTTACCATTGAAATTCAGGTTTTTGATTTTCACTTTAGGGTTTTTGTTTATCACAAAAGTCAGTGTTGCCGCGTTTTTCAAAGTTGTATCGGCGCGTTGCAGGGCAGTAACTTCGGCATTGAGGAATCCTTTATCGGCAAAAAACATTTTTATCAGGCGTTTTGAATTTTCTATCATAAATTCCGAAACTTCTGAACCTTTGCGGAGTTTAAGTTTTTCGGCAAGGTCTGTTTTATTGCTTTTGCTTATTTTTGTTCCTGCAGCGCCAACAAATTCCCATTTTGCAAGACGTGGATTTTCTTGAAGATTTATATCCAGCCAAATTTTATCGCCTTCTATTTTTGTATATCGCAGTTCTACTTTGGAAAAATAGCGATTTAGCCACAATTTTTTTACTAAAAACGACAAATCTTCGCTTGGTACGGTGATTGTGTCTCCAACGGCAAATCCTGATATTGAGAGGATTTGATTGGAGTCGAGAAATTGCAGACCCGAAACCGTCAGTTCCTGTATGACGTATTGGTGGGGATTACTGTAATTTGCGTCTATTGAACGAATAGCATCTTGTCCAAGCAAAATATTGCCTGTAAACAACAGAATAGCGAGTAATTTTATAGTTAACAATTTTTTCATTTTATTAATAATATTTCTGTATTTCTTTCATATTTTTTTAATTTGTTCGCTTGTTTTGCCGAATCTTCTTTCGCGTTGTTGATAATCGTAAATAGCATCAAACAGATGTTGTTTGCGAAAATCTGGCCAAAATGTTTCGGTGAAGTAAAATTCGCTGTAAGCTGCCTGCCACAGCAAAAAATTACTTATACGTTTTTCTCCGCTTGTTCTAATTATAAGTTCTGGATCTGGTATGTCGCGTGTATAAAGTTTTGATGAAATCATCGGTTCATTTATTTCATCTATGTCTGTTTTTTTGTTGATTATTTCTCGTACACAACATTTTACACATTCAACAATTTCTTCGCGCGAACCGTAGTTAAGCGCAAGCGTCAACGTCAAGCCTGTATTTTCGGCTGTAAATATAGTTGCTTTTTTTAATTTTTCCCTAATTTTGTCGTTCATTTTTGCAATGTTGCCTATTGTGGTCAGTCTTACGTTATTTTTTTTCAATTCAGGAAGTTCTTTTTCTATTGCCGAAGCGAGCATATTCATCAACTCTTCGATTTCGTCTTTAGGGCGGTTCCAGTTTTCTGTCGAAAAAGTGAAAAGCGTTAAATATTTTATTCCTGTTTCATTTGCTCCTTCAACGGTTGAACGTACAGATGTTAATGCATGACGATGACCGAAAATTCTTTTCTGTCCCAGCCGTTTAGCCCAGCGTCCGTTGCCATCCATAATTATGGCAACATGTTTGGGTATTTTATTTTTGTCAAGTCTGTGCATTATTAATCTTATTTTTTATCAAATCCTTTATATTGACGTTTTTTTGTGCTTTTATTCGTTTTGTATGCAGCGCACGGCATTTTATCAACAAATCTGTAACTTACTGTCAACAAAATTGTTGAAACCCAATCTTTGTTGAATATGTTAAACGATTTATTGGTATTTCTATTTATATAATAATCAATTTTGTCTGTATTGGTTTTGTGAAACACACATTCGATGCCTGCTGTCCACTGGCTTTCCGGCGAAAATTTGAATCCGAATCCTATCGGTACAGTAACGCTTGATGCTGTTTTAGCCGAATCGTAAAGCATTGGATAAATTGCCGCAGCATTTCTCATGTGAGGTTCGTTATTGATTTTGTTTTTATTAAAATATGTATATCCTGCGCCAATTAATAAAAAAGGCGTAAAAATTTGTTTGCGTTTTGGGTCAACTGACGAAAAAGGGAAGAAGTTAAATTCGACAAAAGCGTTGATATTATAAAAATTACGGTTGAAAGATAAATTTGTTCCTTTGGGAAATCCCTGCAATCCGCCTTCGTATTTGCGCGAATCTCCTTTCACCATTCCAAGCGAAGCCTGTAGCCTGAGGTTTATATATTTTGTAAAATTGTGTCTGTATAACAATCCACCTGTCGGGCTAACCATGTATGGCACAAAACTTTCGTTAAAATCGCCGGTATAGTATGAAATTCCGGCTACCGCGCCTATTTCTCCTTTATGTACTGGAGTAAGCAATCCGTTACTTTCCTGCGAAAATGTTGACATGCAATATGTTGAAAATATTATAGATACATATATTTTTATCGTCGTCGTCAATTGTGTTTATATTTTAGTATGTATATAAATAAAGTTGCAAAGGTAATATTTATTTTATGTTTTATGTTTATCAGAATGTTGATAAATGTTAATATCATTACGAATATCATATCCCCACATTAATTTATTTCTAAGGGTTTTGTAAAAATTCACACTGGCTGGCTTGATTATATTTATTTTATATTTTGATTTTTTTACTGAAAATTCCATATCCGTTTCTATTTCAAACATTTCGTTATCAGCCGTCAGCATTGCTTTTTCGCCGCGCGTTTGAAGTTTTACTTTAATTTCAATATCATCGGATATTACAAAAGGACGTATTGCCAAATTATGAGGAGCGATTGGTGATATTACGAAATTTGATGCAGTCGGTACGATTATCGGACCTCCTGCGCTCATCGAATATGCAGTTGAACCCGTTGGCGTTGCAATTATCAATCCGTCAGACCAGTATTGTGATAAACTTTCGCCGTTGATTTCTACCGTTGTCGAAATAAGCGTAGTCATTGTTCGCTGAAAGGTGATTTCGTTCAGCGCACATGCCGAAATGTTTTTTTTGCCATGCGATGCAACGTGTATCAGTGTGCGATGTTCTATTTCGTATTTTTTGTTTAATATTTCGTCCATTACAGTATGAAATTCATCAACCGACACATTTGCTAAAAATCCCAGCGAACCTGTATTGACTCCAATTACAGGGATATTGTTAGTTCGCACAAAACGTGTTGCTTCCAAAAAAGTTCCATCGCCGCCAAGACTTACAAAGAAAGCAAAATCATCAGTCAAATCCTGTTCGTCAAAAAACGTGGAATAATTGCAAAAACAGGATGTGTTTTCCGACAGAAATTTTGCAAACTCATCATAGAGAAAGATCTTGCATCTGTTTGCTTTCAACACATTCAATATCAACATATAATTGTCGATGGATTTGGGTATATTTCTTCCGTAAACAGCAATTTTCATAAATCTGAAATTTTCGGCAAGTTATATTTTTTTTTGTTACAAAAAATTTTTATTTTCGTAAAAAACACTAACTTTGTAAGTAAAAATATACAGTTTAACATAATGACAAAATTAAGTGTTAATATAAATAAAATAGCAACATTGCGAAATTCCCGAGGCGGAAATGTTCCCGACGTATTGCAGGCTGCGGTTGACTGTCAGCGTTTTGGAGCGCAGGGAATAACCGTACATCCCCGTCCAGACGAGAGACATATCAGATATTCGGATGTAAAAAATTTGAAACCGTTAATAATAACAGAATTTAACATCGAAGGAAATCCTGTTCCGAAGTTTATTGATTTGGTTCTTGAAATTTGCCCCGCGCAGGTTACGCTTGTGCCGGATGCTCATAATCAAATTACCTCAAATGCAGGCTGGGATACGAAAAAGCATAGAATATTTCTGAAAAATATTATTGACATATTTAAAAAACAGGGAATACGTACATCGGTTTTTGTTGATACTGATTTAACTAATATTTGCTATGCCGCAGAAACGGAAACCAACCGTATAGAATTGTACACCGAGCCTTATGCAACAAACTTTGCTGATGACAAAGAAAATGCAATAAAACCGTTTATTGCCGCAGCAGGAAAAGCAGAAGAACTTGGGCTGGGAATAAATGCCGGACACGATTTGAATCTTGTAAATCTGAAATTTTTTCATGCAAAAATTCCTCAACTTCTTGAAGTTTCCATCGGTCATGCTATAATAAGCGATGCAATTTATTTCGGGCTTGAAAATACAATACAACTTTATCTAAAACAATTGAAGTAGAAAAAATATAAGGGTTTTAGCAAGTTTAATTTGTAAAAACGCCTCCTGAATTTTATTGGTAAGGATAGACTGTTTACTTTGATGTAATCGTTTTATTAAGTGTTATAAAACCTGTTGTTATCGGTTGTCCTCCAATCACTACTGTTGGTTTTATGCGAATACTTATTTTTGACGAACTTTCACCGACATTGGCAATATTCAGCGCTAAATTAAGCAGATTGTCTTTGGTTTCACCGCTAAACAACTGCAACATGTCTGTTCCTACGGAAACGGGAATTATTGTAGAACCGCCGTTTGCAGGTACGCTTATGGATTGATTTATCGCTCCGTTCAATATTTCTTTCTGTTCCAAATCTATTGCCCAGTCTATACGTTGAACGGTAGCGGCTATGTTACCCGGATTTGTAGCTTTGATATTAATTGTGAGGCTTAACGGGAAATTTTTAGTTGCAAAAGCTGCTGTGAGCTTAACCAAATCCATAGCTTTTATTTGATTCAGGTTTTTTATATTGTTCAAGCTCACGCCTGCAATGGCTGGATTTGCCACGCCTTCGATATCGTATTTGCAATTCACAATTTGTAATGCACTTTGCAATGCGCTGCACGATACAAGCGCAGCAAGCAGTATAAATCCGAGAAATAGTTTTATTTTTTTCATCTGTTTTCTATTTAAATCGGGGCAAAGTAACAAAATAATTTACAATTATGCAAAGTTCATGTACGCCAAACTGAAAAAAACATGTATTTATTAGCGGAATTAAAATTGTTATGAACATTAATAAATCAGCATACGACAAGCGCAAAAAAAGAAAACTGCCTAAACGACAGTTTCTTCATGAAAACAAAAATTTGTAAAATCTTTATTTTTCCGTGTCAAATATTGTAGCCCAGTTACGAGGTTTCCGTTTTTTCCAATAACCTTTGGTATAAGCGTAATTTACTATTAAAGGTAAAACTGTTGTGGCTTCGGCATAAACCATTTGCTCAAATGCGGTATCAACTTTTCCCCACGAAGACGCTTCCTTGAGCGTTGAACTTGAACATGCTCCATCTCGCACATCTGCTACTGTTATTTGAATAGCATATTGATGCATAGGAACTTCAACTCCTAAACATTCGGCGCATACGACTGTATCCTGTGCGAAATTTTTGGGAACGCCGCCGCCAATCATAAGCAAGCCGCTGGTTTTTGAACGCATTTTTATTTCGGTCAACTCACGAAAATCGGCAACGGAATCAATTGTAAGATACGGTTTTTTGCTTTTTATGCGTTCCGCCTGATGCATTACCAATCCGAAACCTGCACTGCAATCGGAAAATGCAGGTACAAATACAGGAACATTATTTTCGTAACAAGCCTGAATAAGCGAATCTTTTTTCTTTGAATTTTTTGTAAGCCATTTGCCGATTTCGTGAATAAATTCTCGCGATGAATAAGGTCGCGCTTCAAGTTTATCGGCAATTTTTTTTACTGTTATATCGCATTTTTGCAACTCTGTTTCATCAATATAGGTATCGTAGATTCTGTCTATATAATTACTGCGCAAAAAATTGTCGTCAATAAATGGAGTGCCTTTATAGTGTTTGAAGCCAAGCGCTTCAAAAAAATCCATATCTATAATGGATGCTCCTGTTGAAACAATGCAGTCAATCATGTTGTGTTTTACCAAATCAACGTAAACCTGCATACAGCCGCCTGCGCTTGTGCTTCCTGCAATAGTGAGTATGTTAGTGCAGTTTTTTTCTTTTATCATCATTTGAAAAATATCGGCAGCTTTAGCCGTATCGCGTGAGGTGAATGACATGTTGCGCATGGCATCTACAATTTTGGTTGCATCAAACGATTTAATGTTTATGTGTTTGACGGTTTCTTTTAACAAGTCTTTCTTTGTCATTTTTAATTGTATATTTTTTGCAAAGATATAAAATTAATACATAATAATTATCTTTAATGTTGTTTTTTATAATAATCGGATATTGATTTGGCAAATTCATCAAATTTTGCAAGTTTATCATTATCAGGTATGCCTTTTATTTCAATTGGTGCGGCAATTTGTTCCCAGCCTGTATTTTCTGCAAATTTTTGCAAATTTCGCAATCCGCCTCCGCACCAACTGCCTGTTCCAAACAATGCAAGAGTGCGGTTTTTCAAACCGTAATGTTCTATTTCCCTGCAAAATATTTCCATCATTGGATGCATTTCGCTGTTGTATGAACACGATCCGAGAACTATGGTTTTATATTTCCATGCTTCGCTCATCAGGTACGAAACGTGGGTTTTTGAAACATCGTAAATGCAAACGTTTTTGATTCCGTTTTCTACAATTCTGCGTGCAACGTGATCGGCAATTTGTTCGGTATTGCCATACATTGATGCAAATAATATCAAAACTCCCGATTCGCTTTCGTAACTGCTCCATTTATTGTAAAGTTCTATTACTTTATCTGGGTTTTTACGCCATATAATTCCATGAATCGGACAAATAATTTTTATTTGAAATTCCTGCAATTTGGCAAATGCTTTTTGTACCATCATGCTGCATTTACCTACAATATTTGAATAGTAACGTCTCATTTCGCTTTCGCATGCATCAGTTTCGTCATCAAAGATTTTACCGTCCAAAGTTCCGAAAGAACCGAAGGCGTCCTGTGAAAATAAAATCTGGTTTACTGTCTCATAAGCCATCATCGATTCTGGCCAGTGAACCATTGGCGTTGTAATAAATTTTAATTTATGTTTTCCAAGATTCAATTCATAACCATCTGTTACTTCTATCTGATTTTTGGTATGGTTAAAATACGATTCGATAATTTTAAATGTTTGCTTGTTTCCTATGATATTAACATTCGGATATTTTGCAATTATGTTTCGTATTTCGCCTGAATGGTCGGGTTCCATGTGGTTGATGATGAGATAATCAAGTTGCCTTCCTTTCAAAACATCGTCGATATATTCCATAAAATTATTTGTACTGCCGAGTTCTACTGTATCAAGCAAAGCGGTTTTTTCATCATCTATAATGTAACAGTTATAAGCCACGCCGCCAGGCAGAGGCCACATGTTTTCAAACAGTTGTTTTCTTCTGTCGTTTACATTTATTACATAAATATCATTACATATTTGTACTGGTTTCATATTTACAAAATTAAATTTTACGCAAAGATACAAAAAAACAACCGTAACTGTTTGCAAAGTTTATGAAGTTTTAAATTGGCTGTCGATAATTATTTAATTTTCAATATGATTAAAAAAATGTCTGTTTGCCGAATCAATGTTGAAAACGTTTTGAGCAAAGCCGCAACATGTAAACAGTATTACAAATGCTGGAAATATGTTTTTTTTCATAAATTTATTATGCGTAATGTTTTGAAAAAAATAAAAGGGAAGATTTCAAATCTCCCCTTTCATCTATGTAAAACAAATTAATTACTGTGCATAGAACAATCTAATAGATGCTCTTACAGTCTTATCATTTCTGCAACCGCCCAAAATGTGATGCACTCTGCGACCAATATACCCAGCAACACTGAATGAATAATCAACATAATTACCGGAAGAATCCATCCGTTTCATTATTCCAATTTCATTTCCTTCTTCATCAACAACATAAATTAAGTAATATACTGTTCGACTGCCTGAATTAAGACCTGCGAGTCTTTGCAGCTTTAGAGTTTCCCATCCTGTAGATTCTCCAAACGCTAACGGAGCGCCTACAGGTAGCCACTCTGCAGTATTAAAAGGATTTCGATATTTATACTGCAATTTTAATTTTGTAGGTTGTCCGATAGTGTCATACATAAAATTATAAAATTTTACGTATGTACAACTGTCTTGCAATAATGGGTCGGGATTATTAACATACGGATAGTTATTGTTAACAATTACAGGATCTGCATCAAAATCGTGAATAAATACATTGTAGTACTGTCCGGCTTCTAAATAGATGTCTTTATTAAATACTAACTCATATTGTATATCCGGCGCTGAACCTCTGCCTAAATATAATTTGAGATTGGACTTGCCTTTGGGAGCTAAAAAGAATCTGCCTGCTGCGCCTGACGGCGCGCCATTAAATGTTACAATATCTGAACGGTAAATAATTTCGTCATTCAATTCCACCATTCGTATGTAATTGGTATCATTATCTATTAACGGTACAAAATGATGAATTATAAACGCAGATTGCGTTTGTGTGTCAAATAAAATTTGCCCAGCAAATTCCATATCATGTTTTTGACATGATGCTGCAATAAGTACAGTTACAGCTAAGTTGAAATAATATTTTAATATTTTCATGATATTATTGTTTAATTGTTTATAAATTATCCGGTGCATCTTCGGGATATGCAAACCATGGAATAGAACAGTGGTAATTTGGCGCAGTTCCCGATATTGGCTTCAAAAGTTCCAAAGATGGTATATTCCACAGATATTCGGAATTATATCGGGGACGGATGCGGTAGCATGGCGAACCCTGATTATTCAAATTATATCTGTTTTGATAAAAATCTTCGGCGTAAGCTTTTGTTGGATATAAAAATAATCCTAAATATATTTTCGCCGGATTAGAATCCCATTTTTGGTCAACGCGGTCAATTGTCCAGCCGTTTCCATTTTTAGGATAATCGCCGGTATAATCTATATCATAGTGATATTTGCGCATATCAACCCATGCTTCGTGCGCTCCCCACGGATAGAGGGTTACCCATTTTTGCATCATGATATGGCTGATAGTTAAATCGCTTGCGGTTAAACCGCCAACATAAGGACCTGCAAGATATTCATTTGCTAAAGATCTGAAAACTGTTTTTGTTATTTTATCTCCGCCTAAATCTTCTTTATTTGCTGGAGGTATTATATACTTTTCGCAAAAATCCATGTGTGCTGCAACTCCTTCTTTAAATGCCTGCAATGCGCCTGCTGCATCTCCTTTTTTCCAGTATGCCTCGGCGGCGCAGAATTTCATTTCGGCAAAAGTAGATATTATATAAGGAGCGCCATCTCTGTACAGCCAGCGTCCGGCGCCAACAGTTGCTGCATTTGTTACTGTTTCGTTTGATTTTCCATAAAAAGTAGGCGCAGTATGAGTTTTCTCATCATATACTACTGTTATCATACCTGATGCAGATGTAAAAGCGCCGCCTAAAAACCGTTTCGACATGTAATGTTTTACATAATCTTTTTCTGTTGGATATACTTCAATATAAGGCAATCTTACAGTATCATAAAGATAATTATCGCCAACGCCCGGATTTGGAGTCGCTGTTATCACATTCACTGTATCTTCTATTGTATAATCAGAATATCTTTTTTCTTCAAAACCCAAAAGAACTGTAATGCGCGGGTCTAAATGTCCATCTTCGCTGCGAACTGTATCGCTTATTCTTTGCACAGGATTAAGCTCGTATGGATACCATTGTTTTTCCTGTTCATTTGCATCATCGTTTCGTATTTTATATCCTGTATTTTCATCGCGAAGTGGGACTGTGCCGCTTAGCGTTTGCACTGCAAATTGATGTTGAAAATATCTGTTTCCCAGCACTTCCGCATTACTGCCCCACCAGTTCCAGTGAGTATAATCAGGTATGTCGGCTCCTTCAGGCGCAGATTTAAGAGTTGCATCGTCATCTATGGATGCAAAAGCATTGTTAACACAATATATGACCGAATCGGCAAATCCGCTGCTTACAAAATCTCTCTTGTTGGACAGCGATATATAATTGCGGGCAAGTATTGCGTAAGCAAATTTTTTCCATTTTTCCATATCTCCATGATAGATATAGTCGTTATTTGATATTAAGTTTCCGTATTTACTCATATCATCTTCTTCCTTTTCTATATATTCGATGCCTTTGTATGCAAGTTTACGAATATCAGGGTAAATGTCTTTTTGGTAATCATAGGGGAAAACCGTTTGTCCATCTGTGTATTTTGAAAAGTAAGGAATATCTCCGTGATATTTTGTAATCAAATCCCAATCAAATGCTTTTATTATCAGTCCAATTCCTGCAAAAGCATATTCATTGTTTGCCAAACATTGATCAATCATATTTTCAAGATTTATTCCATGAAGGAAATATGCTACACGCCAGTATTCTGCACCAGCATCGTCATTAATAAAATAATAATGATAGGCATACTGAGTATAATTGGTTGTTCCCATCATTTGAGTTAAGGGTCCCAATGCTCTTATATCATAGTATATGCCTTGCATCGTTTGACAGATTGGGGCTAAACGTAAATATGCATCGACTCTGTCAGGCGCATCGGGATTTTTATTTATATCAAGGTAAGAATCGCAGCTTGTAATTGATACAGCAAGCGCGCTTAAAAACAGTATTGTTATTATTTTTTTCATTTTATATAATTTTAAAAAGTTAAAGTAAGACCAAATGTAATGCCGCGCGGGCTGGGGATAGAAAAATTATCTATTCCAAAACCGCCTGTACCGCCTAATGCCGCTGAATTTGCATTGCCAACAACATCAAGCCCTGTATAGTTTGTAAATACAACCACATCATTACCGGCAACAAAAACAGTTGCTTCATTCAAAACTCCTTTTGTAGTTTTTTGAAGCCATTGGCGAGGCACTTTATATGAAAACCGCACTTCCTGCAATCTTAAATAATAAACGTCTCTTTCAATCCAGTCCTCAATCAGTCCTGAATACATGGTTGAACTGCCCAAGCCAAGAGGCACAACAATATTATTAGGAGTAGGATTGTCGGTATCAACAAATTCATCGTCAAGCACTCCATCAAAAATTATAGAGCCTTTTTCGCGCCATTTTACAGAGCCTTCGCTCATTCCGTGTTCCCACATCCATCTTCCTGTGCCGTTGATTACGGTTGCTCCAAGCCTTCCATCGAGCAATGCTGATAATTGAAACTGTTTATATTTTATCAAAGTAGATATGCCGAATCTTAGCTTGGGTTCACGGTCGCACAATACTTGCCAAACGCCCTCATTGGAATAGGGGTGTCCTGTAGTACGTGAAATTATTAATTTGCCATCTTTATTTCGTTTTTTGGGGATAACGGTTAAAGTAGTGAGAGGCATACCAACAATAACGCCGTTGCGGGCGCCGCCAACAACCCATGTGTATGGATCATAGTATTCGGTTAATCCTTCGGGCAAAGCAACAACTTTCGAAAACGCTCTGCTTACATTCAGGGAAACGTTCCATCTCAAATCTTTATTTCTTAATACATCAGCATCAATATGAGCTTCCCAGCCCCAATTGTCAAAAGTTCCCATATTGCGGTCATGCAACACATAGCCTGTAGCATAACTCAGTCGGAAATCATTCACTATTTGGTCATCGCAGCGAGTTTTGTAATATGTAAAATCTGCATTTATTCTGTCTTTCCACAAACGGGTTTCAAATCCTATTTCATATTGAGTCTGTATTTCGGGTCTGAGAGTTAAATTCGGTCCTGTCCAGTCATATCTGTATCCTCCTCCATAATATTCTGATGCCAGCAACGCAGGATATACCGAATACGGAGATGCGTCCTTACCTACCTGAGCAATCGCACCTTTGATTTTGAGATAGCTTAATACAGGGTTATCTTTTAATACAGGAAGATCTGATACTATCCATGATAATTCCGCAGCAGGATAAAAATAGCTGTTATTGTCCAAGGGCAAAGTTGACGACCAGTCATTACGTCCTCTGACTGTTAAAAATAGCATATCCTTGTAATGCGCTTCTACCGAACCGAACAAACCTTGAAGACGGCGCATGGAATTGGATGTTTTTGATACGATTGTTGATGCGCTGCAATTTTGAAGCGACATAAAATCAACATTCATAAACTCTCTGCCTCCGCTTGAAAGCCTTCCTGATTTTTGTTCTGTCTGCGAATATCCAAATTGAGCCTGAATTCTGATATCTTTTATTTTGTCATAAATATAACCTGCAACAGCATTAAGCGAAAAATATGAGGAATTGCCATTCGATATATTATAGCTGCCATTATCGCCCCGCGCACTGTACGTGCCGTAATACGGATGATAGCCGGCTTCATAAGTTGAATTTGTAATATTCCATCCCGCTGTGGCAATGATGTATGAATTTTCTACAGGTTTTAATGTTACTGAAAAAGACGACATCACGTTATTGCTTTCATCATAAAATTTGTTTTTATACAAGCCAAATAATGGATTTATAAAATCGCCGTCAAGATATGGCGATGCGTCATAGTTCATGTGCTTGCCGTCCGGAGCCAGATAATTAAGCATATTGCCGACCATGGGATGCAGCATTGCTTGATACAATACGCCATAAGTACCTTTGGGCGCTTTATTGTTGGATGTTTCGGCAAATGAAATGGATGAATTGATTTCAAACCATTTGTTTATTTCCGCTCTGCCCGAAAGTGATAAATTCAGACGTGAATAGTCAGTAGTCTTCACAACCCCTGTTTGATCCAGATAAGTACCTGATAAACGCAATGTAACCTTATCGTTGCCTCCATCAATTGCAATACTGTGTTTCTTGGTTACGCCTGTTTGCGTAAGAGCTTTATAATTATCATAAATTGGCACATTTTCAGGGTATCTTCCTCCGAAGTGATCCAAATAGTAAAAATTGGTTGTACCATAAGCTCCGTTTGCATATTTCGTTTGATTTACAGGATAACCGTAAGCCTTATCAAAGCGTAGAGATGTGCTGTATGTAATTTTACCTCTTCCTTTTGAGCCTTTTTTTGTGGTAATAACAATAGCTCCGTTGGATGCATCCGAACCGTAAAGAGCCGCAGCAGCAGCGCCTTTCAATATAGACATGCTTTCAATATCTTCAGGATTAAAATCATTTCCCTGAGATGCAAAATCCAGATTGCTGGTTCTTAATTCTATGGGATCGGCAAATCCTGTTGGACTGAAAGTAGAATTGTTCATAGGCACGCCATCAATAATGTATAAAGGCTGATTACTGCCGGAAATAGACGAAAAGTTACGTAAAACTACAGATGTAGATGCTCCGGGAGCGCCTGTAGTATTAGTAATAGACATACCTGATACGCGACCCTGCAAGGCAGTGATAAAATTATCACGTCCGGATTCGGTAATTTCTTCGGCTTTTATGTTTTGCACACTCGAACCTATTGAACGCGCTACGCGCTTCAAGCCAAATTCTGCCGTAACTACAGCCTCTTCCAGCGCCGTGGTTTCTTCAGCCAGCGTAACATTAATAATACTGCGGTCGCCAACGGCAACCGTTTGCGTTGTATAACCAATGCTCGAAAAAACAAGCGTCGCTTTTTCAGGCACATTATTCAACGTGTAGTGTCCATTTGCATCGGTATAAGCGCCGATCTTTGTTCCCTGCACAAATACGGATACTGCCATTTGAGCCTCTCCCTTGTCATCAACTACTGTTCCTGTAATTGTTCTTGTTTGTGCAAACGTCAACACAGAAAAACCAGCGAAAAGAAGTAACATCAGCGTTACCTTTTTCAGTGTTTCTGTTGATAAAATTAAATTTTTCATCATTGAATTTTAAATTTTAGTTTTAGTTTTTGTAATTTTTTTTAATACGTGATTGTTGTTTTTGTTTTTAATACATAGATTAAAAACTGCCTCAGGTTTTCTTAATTAAGGCTTGTGTTTGTTTTGCTTTGTGTCATGTCATGATTATTCCCTTTTATCTTTAAATGTTTAACAATATTTTCCCCGATTTTCGGTGTTATCATTCACTGTTTTCATTGTTCATTGCTATTAGTACATGTACACAAGCATTTCCAGCACGCGCCAAAGCTGCGCAGGTTTGCCCCAAAGCTGCGTAGGTTTGCGCCAAAACGGCGTCGGTTTACGTCAAAACGGCGTCGGTTTACACCAAACCGACATCGGTTTACTCTAAAACGGCATCGGTTTACGCCAAAACGGCGCAGGTTTACGACAACATTTTCATAAAGCATAACAAAATAATCTCCGAAATATGCTAATCGGAGCTTGTTATTCAATATATTTTGTATCTTTGTCATAATTTCCTATATTTCACTAATATACCGTGTATTTGTCCCATAATTTACATTATGTTAAGTTTCGGGAATAGATTATCAGCGAGTTAGACGTTTTTTCGTGAAAAATATTTTTTTTAGAAAATTTGTAATTAATTAAAATTTAATTACTTTTGTGTTTT
>JAISNL010000065.1 GCA_031276235.1 Prevotellaceae bacterium
GTTTTTCCAATGAAAAATTCCTGTAAATTGTCGTGAATAATCTTTTCATTTTCAGCATCGAGCGAACTTGTTGCTTCATCAAGGAAAATAAATTGAGGATTTTTATATAAAGCGCGTGCTATAAGAATTCTTTGCATTTCGCCACCGCTCAATTGCATTCCTGCATTACCTGTTTTTGTATCGAATTTCATTGGCAAATGTTTAATAAAATCCAAAATGTTCGTGAGTTTGCAAACATGAATTAATCTGTCCAAATCTATTTTATCATCAGCAATTGCAATGTTTTCGGCTATTGTTCCACTGAAAATTTTACCATCCTGCAATACTATGCCGCAATGATTTCTCCATTCGTCTGCAAAAATTTCATTAATGTCGGTGTTGTTCAGATAAATGTTGCCACATTCGATATTGTAATACGCCAGCAGTAATTTTAATATTGTAGTTTTGCCGCTTCCACTTGCGCCTACAATAGCAGTTACAGTATTTTTTCTGATTGAAAAATTTACATTTTGCAGTACATAAGGGCTGAACTTTCCGGGATATTTAAAAGATAAATTGCTGATATGGATATTTTCTATAACAACATTATTCATGTGGTGTTTTTTTCCTGTATTTTCGTTTTTATTGTTGTGAATTTCGCCTATACGTTCATTTGCTATTTTTGTATCCTGAACATCTTTAACGGAATAAATCAAATTGTTTGTAGGCGCAACCAATTGTCCTATAACGTATGAAACGCTTAACAAAACGCCTAACGACATATCTCCGTTAATAATAAAATATGCACATATCGCTATTGAAATCAACTCTTTAAATTTAGATAAAAAATGTACTCCAATAAGTTGATACATGTTCAAAAACAGCGAACGCAACTCTAATTTATTCAAGCCTTCCTGCAGTTTTGTGATTCGATTAATGGTTTTATCTTGAGCATTGTTTATTTTGATTTCGGGCATGTTCATTATAAATTCATAGATGATATTGTTATTTTCCGATTGTTTCAAAAACATTGCGTATTCTAAAACGGCTCTTCTTTTCAAAAACAGAATTATCCACAAAACCGACAAAATTGTCAAAAAGAAATAAATAATAAAAATTATACGGTTGTAATAACACAATATAGACCCGAAAATAATAATATTCAGCACATTCAAAATAAATTCAATACCTTTCCATGTTACAAATTGTTGAATTTTGTTTTGGTCGCCAATGCGCTGTAAAGTTTCGGTATTCAGGCGTGTATCAAAAAAATTTACAGGCAGTTTCATTAATTTTTTCAGCAGAGATTTTTTTAAATCAACACTCAAAATAAAATTAAATTTAGTTAGAATCAGATTGCTGAAAAAATCGGAAATAAAATAAGAAAGGAATAAAACAAACTGAGCCAGCAGGAAATATAGAACTACATTTATTTGTTTTGAACTTATTCCTTCATCTATAATTTGCTGAAAAACAAAAGGTATTGCCCAATTTGCCGCCAATCCGATAATAATTAATAAAAATGAAATAAAATAACGGGATTTATTTTTGATGAAAAATTCTTTGATTTGTGTATAAACAGGCAAAGAAAACAACGACTTTTTAGTTTTATCTGTCAATTTTATCTTTTCAAAATTTTCATTTGGCTGTAAAGCAATTGCAATTCCTTTGTCGTTATTGCCTTTCCACGCATTTTCAAAATCTTCCCTGTTAAGTTTCACAGAGCCGTAAGCAGGGTCGGAAAGATAAAACACAGTATTGTTTTTCCGCTCAGCCATTCGCTCGTAAACCAAAAAATGCTCCTGTTTCCAATACAAAATAACAGGAAACGGAAAAGTCATCAATTCCTCTGTCGTTAATTTCAGAATTTTTGCATCAAAACCCATTTTAACAGAGTTATCCGCAATTTCCTGCATTGTAATGCCTACTCTTGTAAATTCAAATAATGACTTAATTTGCGTCAAATCATATTTTTTGCCGAAAAAACTTGCAATCATGGCAAGGCAGGCAGCTCCGCAGTCGGTGCTTGTAAGTTGATGATAAAATGTTATTTTACGCCTTTTCATATTCCTCTACAATCAAATCAACTTTTGCTTTGATTACTTTGTCTTTTTCTGTTTCGTTAAAAGCATAAATACAAAAATCTCCTCTTCCTAAATTGCTTAATGCCTGTTGAGAGCAACTTCCATTACAAACAGGCAATAAGCGGCATGAAAGACAAGGCTTATTATTAAATTTAGATTTCATTCTGCGTTCAAGTGCATTATTTTCCCAAATTATATTACCGTTTTCATCAAGAAATCCTTCTCTGTTTTCCGTTTTAAAATCGCGTGCCGTACATTTGAATACATCTCCATTATAATTAATAACTGCACTGTTGCGTTTGTCTGCATAACATGAACCTCTAACTGTTTCGGGATTATAACTGCTACTTTTTGCAACTAATCCTTTTTTCCTTATTAACTCAACATTCCTATCAACAACAATATTTATATCATCTATCTTGGTATTTTGCCAGACACGATGAAAATCAATGATTAAATTTCTCTTTGCAAAATTTTCCATTATAGAAAAATCATCGCCAATTTTATAAGTATCTTCTATGTTTTCATCTGTATAATTAATCCTAACTCTAACAAACATCCCATTCTCTACTAATTTTTTTATATTATCAATAATAGTAAAATACGAGCCTTGTGTTTTGCTGATAAAACGAACTTTATCATGATTTTCGCCATAACCATCCAATGTAATCTGGAAATGAGGTTTTACCTGTTTTTTATTGAAATAATCTATAAATTTATCATTTATAAGATAACCGTTTGTAGTAAATCCAATATCAAACTTTTTATTAAACTTGTTCATTACAGATATAAATTCATCAATGATAGGAATTACAGTTTTTCCAAAATATAACAATGGCTCTCCTCCGAAAAACCCAAGAGTAAATTCTTCTAACTCTTCATTTTGTGCTATTTTTAGAATTAATTTGTTAACCCTGTTTATTATATTTGTATCCATCACTGATGTCTTTACATGAGTTTCATAACAATACCAGCATCTGAAATTACAATTTATTGTAGGATTTATAGTTAAATCATATTTTTTCCTGTTCTCATCGATTTCATAAACTAATTTTTTTATTTTTTCGAGTTCGTTTATATTATCATGAACAAGAAAATTGTTTTCAATTAAATATTTATAAAAATCGGGATGTATATTTATTAAATTATCTATTCCTTTTTGTCTTTCCTCAACTAAAATATCTTTAAGTTTTGGTTCTAAAAAAATAACTTTTTTCTCAAAAGTATTGTATAGGGCAAATTTATCGCCATATTGAATTATTGAATTAAATTGACTGTATTTCATTGTTTTTTATTTTAATATTCAAACAAGGCTGTCCAACAAGGAACAGCCTTCGCTTGAATTGTTAATACTAAAAGTAATCATTCACTTCTTAAAAATTTCTTTGTGAATATTAGTTAAAAATAGTTTTGATTAATGATTCTTTTATTCTGTTTTAATTATATCTTTATCTGGCCTACAAGCGCAACCTTTTACGACATTACAACCAGGATTAGTGCAACCACAACCTTTGGCAAAATTTATACCTGTAGTTTGATTTCCTGCAGTGTAAACAGAAGAAAACCCGCCTTTTAGCATTTCGTTTGAATCTTCTAAAGTTTCAAATTTTGTAATTTCAAATTTTTTATTTTTCATTTTTTTCATTTTTATAAAATTAAACATTAAAATCCCATTAAGAAGCCGTAGTCGCTGTTTGCTGACAAGCACAACCTGCAACAGAATTACAACCACTATTTGTACAATGGCAACCAGCAGCAAAATTTATCTCAATATCAGGCCATACCCCACCTCCGCCTGCATACGCCGCAGAAAAACCGCCTTTCAGCATTTCGTTTGAATCTTCTAAAGTTTCAAATTCTGTAATTTCAAATTTCTTTTCCATATTGATATTTATTAACTGAATTATTTTTTCCATATATCTTTCCGTACATGGTCGGATTTTTGAATTGATTTCTTTTGCATTGCGCACTGCAAAATACTCTTAACTCTTATGTAATGCAAAATTAGTTGTTGTTTATACAAAAAACCATAACATCAGGTTGTAGAATTAACAACATTTTGTATAAAATGAGTTTATTCGTAAAACTTTTATTAATTTTAAAAACAATTTTGTAATTTTGCGTTATGAAAAATTAATATTTTAATAATCTTATAAAAAATAAAAAAATGAAAACATTAACTTTTATACTATCAATCATTTGCGCAAGCTCATTATTTGCTCAAACAGCAAAAAAGTATGACAATATTGACGCTTATACCGAAGATTTGGCAAAGGTAAAACTCAATGGCAAATACGGCTATATCAACAGGAAAAAAGTAGAAGTGATTCCTGTAAAATTCGCTGATGCAGAGAATTTTAGCCTAAATCGCGCAAAAGTAAAATTAAATGGAAAATGGGGCTTTATTGACAAGGAGGGGAACGAAATCACAGAAATGAAATACGAAGATGCATGGAGTTTCTTCGACAGCCGAGCCGCCGTGAAATTAAACGGCAAATGGGGATTTATTGACAGAGACGGAAACGAAATTATTCCGTGCAAATATGACAAAACGCTGTTTCATTTTAACTCAAGCCGCATGGGAGTGCTATTAAATAAGAAATGGGGATTTATTGACATCGATGGAAACGAAATTACTGCATTTAAATATGATGAGGTAAAGTCTTTTCAGGAAAATTTTGCATTAGTAAAATTGGATGAAAAATATGGTTTTATTAATGAAAGCGGCGAGGAAATTATACCATTGAAATATGATGATGCGCGAAGTTTCAGCGAAGATTACGCATTAGTAAAATTAAACGGCAAATATGGTTTTATTGATAAAAACGGAAAAGAGATTACTGCATTTAAATATGATGCAGCAGAAGATTTTTGCAAATCGCGAGCATTAGTAAAATTGAACGACAAATACGGATTTATTGACAAAAATGGGACTGAAATTATTGCTGTAAAATATGACAGGGCTAAAAGTTTTATGTACGTAGAAACTACTTATGTAACATTAAACGGCAAGCAGGGTTCTATAGACATCAACGGCAAAGAAGTTATTCCGATAAAATACGATTATTTAGGCGGATTTGTTTTAAGCCGTGCAAGAGTAAAGTTAGGCGACAAATGGGGATTTGTACATGAAAACGGAAAAGAAATTACTCCCGCCATATACGAAGATGCAGGCGATTTGGTTTTTATGGAAGAAAGAGCAATGATAAAACTCAACGGCAAATATGGTTTTATTAATGCAGACGGAAAAGAAGTTATTCCTGCACAATTCGACAGCGCAGAAGAATTTAACGATGGTCGCGCATTAGTAAGTTTAAACGGCAAAAAATTCTACATAAATAGACGAGGACAAGAAATAAAGTGAAGAATTGACAGTCATAATAATAAAACGTCATTGCGCGAAGCGTGGCGGAGTTCGGCGTAAGCCAATCCAGAAAAGTTAAGATGAAAAAATAACTGTCAACTATCAACTGTCAACTGAAACTATATATTATATAAAATGAATTTGCGGGCATAAACTTTGTTTGCATTTGATAAAAATAATTACCTTTGCACTGAACAAATAAAATTTAATGTATATGGCGTCATTAGGAACAAAATTGCTGAATTTAAGGCGGCAACACAAACTTTCGCAAACAGAAATTGCCGATATACTTGATATTTCGCAAAATGCGTACAATAAATGGGAAGCCGACAAATGCAAACCTTCAGCCGACAATCTGCTTAAACTTTCACAATATTACAAAATTGACCTGCTTGAATTGCTTGATGACAATGAAAAAATCAATTTGTCCGGAAATGAAATTAAAGGTGAAAATAATATCATTGCCAATAGTATTCCTACTATCAATATTCAATCTTCAACATCTTTAATTGAACGTGTTTTGCAAACTCAGGAGCAAATTTCAAAATTGCTGGAATCTCAAGTTAAACTTATAGAAGAATTGTTGAAAAAAAACAATTAGACTAATTCACTCTGCCTTTTTCTTCGCTGTTGCTGACTTCACGCCGATCTACCTTAACATTTTTGCTGCCAAAACTGTACGAAACAGACAGCCTTATATATCTCTGATCGTAGTGCGCTCTCGAATATACCAATATTCCACTTTGTTTTCTCCGCCAGTTATATGAATATTCATTCAGTAGATTGTTTCCCTGAAGTGAAACAGATAAGGTTCTGTCGAAAAATAACATTCTTGCAAACGCGCTCAGATGTGTTCTACTGTAATTATGAGCCAAGTCCAGCGAAGTTCCGGGCGCTACATAGGCAAAACTAAAACCTGCGGATATTGTTCTGTCATTGTTGAAATAAAAAGTATTGGATGTTTCAAACGCGGCAATGTAACCTTTGGCTGTTTTGGGTGTGAGCGGATAAATTTTTGAATCTGAATGTTCATAATATCCGCCGGCTAAATTGCTGCTTGTCCACCATTTCAGTTTTCTGAAAATATAAGTAATTCTTATTCCTGTTTCGTAACCATCATAATAATTAATACGCCTGCCTCTCTGCGTATATCCGTCTTCATCAAGTAATACTATTCCGCCGCCGTAACTGTCTTTATATCCAGAATAAAACAGCGCGGCTTGAAACATATTGTTGTATGTATAGCCAAGTTCTACGTTTGTTGTAAAGCTGGGTTTCAGTTCGGGATTTCCCTCAAAAGAATAATACGGGCTTGAATACCATCTGAAAGGATTTAGATGGTCAAAACTCGGACGATTAATTCTTCTGCCGTATTCGGCAAAAAAAGTATGTTTGTCGTTGTGATTATAATTAAGATAGGCAGTAGGAAAAAGTTCTAAATAAGATTTTTTGAAAAGTGTGTCCATTGTAAGCGAATTGCCTGTAAACTGTGTATTTTCGCCTCTCAGTCCCAACTGCATTTCCCATTTGCCAAAAACTGCTTTCCCCGAAACATAGAGAGCCTGTATATTTTCCTTATAAAGAAATCTGTTTGTCTGATTAGGGTCGTTTACAGGCATGCCCGAAGCAAGGTCAAACACGTGTATATCGTTGTCGGTGCGCGAAAAAGAAAGCTTCATGCCGTAATTCAAACTGAATTTTTTAAACGGATGCTCTACATCTATCTGCGTTGAATAATTAGTTATTTTTCTGTCTAAAACGCTGTTTTCACTTTGCAAGCCGTTGGGAATTTGGATGTCGGTTGAGCCGCTTGTATTTGAGGCATAAATTTGATCGCTGTTAGCATTATAAGTAAAAAAATCAAAGTCAAAATTTATTTTTTTGCCCAAAGTATCTAATTGTATAATGGAATGAAAATTACCCGAATGTATGTCTGATTTGGCTTTGCTGTTACTTTCCGTATTTATCTCTCCTGCATTATTATTTGTAATGTCGAATAAATTGGTTTGACTATTACTTATTGTTGGTTTGGGACGTCTGATATTGCCCATATATTGAGCGCCAACTGTCCATTTGTCTGTAATTTCCATATCAAAGCCTGTTTGAACGTTCATTGACCTCGTATTATACGTATTATTTCCCTTATCTTCCCACCTCAATGCAGGATAGTAAATAGTGCTTTCATCATCATTAGACTCTTTGCCGAAAAAATATGAAGCATTCAGGTAAAATGACAGGTTTCCCTTTCGGTAAT
>JAISNL010000183.1 GCA_031276235.1 Prevotellaceae bacterium
TTTAATGCAAAATAAATAAAAATAAATAAAACAGCAAAATTTTTAACAAAAAAAAATAAATAAACATGAAAGGAATAATAGAGTCGTTAGGAATTAACGAAATAACAGAGCAGATAAAAGCCGTAACAGCCGCATTGGAAGATGCAGGCAAAAGTTTTAACACATTCGGCGACAATGTAAAAGGTATATTAAACGACCTTGTCAACACTTATAAAGAAGTAAAAAAGACAGTCAATTTCACAGAACTTGGCGAGGCAACCCGCAAGGCGCAAAAGCAGATTGAAGAACTAACAGAAGCCGAAAAAGCGCAGGCGGCGCAACAAAAAAAATATGCAGAATGAACGTCTTTTGTTCAACTGTCCCCAAAAATTTTTCCATTATCTTTACTCATTCCTGTAAAATGTATTGTTAGTTATTTTTTTACTATTTTTGCCTAAAATATAAGTAAATGTTTATTGAAAATATAAAAAAAGAAGATGTAAATTTGCTTGAATGTCGCGCATTTAACGGTGAAATAATAGTTGTAGACAGCCCGAAAAAACTTAATGAAGCAACCGAATATCTGCAAAATCAATCATACATAGGATTTGATGCCGAAGCCAGACCGCGATTCGTAAAAGGTTCGAAACGGCATATTTCCCTTTTACAGTTTGCAACAGACAACAAGGCATTTCTCATTCGCATTGATATTTTAGGGCTTCAAAAAAACATTGTAAATATTTTTGAAAATAAACAAATCACAAAAGTAGGATTGGGATTGACAGATGATATGAGGTCGCTAAAAAAAATGAAACGGTTTAATCCCGCCAGCTTTGTTGACTTGCAGGAATATACAAAAGAATTTGGCATAAAAGACAACAGTTTAAGGAAAATCACCGCGATAGTATTAGGCTTCAGGATATCTAAATCACAACGCCTGTCGAACTGGGAAAATGATAAATACACAAACGCTCAAAAAAGATATGCGGCAACAGATGCATGGGTATGCTACGAAATATATACTAAACTGAATTTTACAAATTAATACAATGACACAAATCATATTAAAACACAATCGAGATGAATCGCTGAAACGCTTCCACCCATGGATTTTTTCGGGCGCTATTGCGCAATATGCAGGTAAACCCGATGAAGGAGACGTTGTAGATGTGTTAACTGCCGACAATAAATTTATAGCACGCGGACATTACCAAACAGGATCTATTGCCTGCCGTATATTAACTTTTGAAGACGAATGTATAGACGAGAATTTCTGGCGCAAACGAATTACAAATGCATATAGACTTCGTGAAAAATCAGGACTTGTACACAGTAAATTTACCACCGCATACAGGTTGATACACGGCGAAGGCGACATGCTGCCCGGATTAGTTACGGATATTTACGGAAAAACCGCAGTGATACAGGCTCATTCTACAGGAATGTTTCGAGCGCGTCAAACTGTTTGCAAAATATTAACGGAAATATTCGGCAGTCAACTTTCAGCCGTTTACGATAAAAGCTACTCTACTTTGCCATTCAGTATAAACCAGAATATAAAAGATGAATATATTTTCGATAATGGCAGCGCAAATGAAAACATAATACTTGAACACGGAAACAAATTTACAGTTAATCCAGAAACAGGTCAAAAAACAGGATTTTTTATCGACCAGCGCGAAAATCGCAAACTGCTTGAACAATATACCTGCAAATCCAATGTTCTCAACGCATTTTGTTATACTGGCGGATTTTCAATATCGGCATTGCGCGGCGGCGCCAACATCGTTCATTCTGTTGACAGCTCGCAGAAAGCAATAGAACTGGCGCAAAAAAATATAGAATTGAACTTTGGCGGCAACGTAAATCATCAGGCGTTTGTTGACGACGCTTTTACCTTCATTCGCAATGCAGACGACAATTTTTATGATGTAATAATTATTGACCCGCCAGCATTCGCAAAACACAATTCAGCCCTGAAAAATGCAATTCAGGCATACAAACGGCTTAATGCCGCCGCTCTTGTTAAAATAAAACACGGCGGAATTTTGTTTACATTCAGTTGTTCGCAGGCAGTTAACAGAACGAACTTTCGCAATGCCGTTTTTTCGGCGGCAGCCATAAGCAAACGAAATGTGCGTATATTGCATCAGCTTACGCAACCTGCCGACCATCCCGTGAATATTTATCATCCCGAAGGCGAATACCTGAAAGGATTTGTACTTTATGTAGAATAAAAATCAACAAAAAACATGAAAAGAATATTTGTATTTATCACAGCAACAATCATTGCAGGCAATATGCTGGCACAAGATTCGTTCATAATAATTTCAAAACAGGATATGAAATTAAGAAGATACGACCTTACCGGAAATATTCTCGAAGAATATCCTGTTGCCTGCGGACGCAATTACGGCAACAAAAAGAAAAGAGGCGACAACAAAACTCCCGAAGGCGTTTTTACGGTTCAGCAAATTCAAAACGCCTCCGCATGGACGCATGATTTCGGCGATGGCAAAGGACAAATCAAAAACGCATACGGGCAATATTTTATTCGTCTCAAAACAGGATTTCAGGGAATAGGCATTCATGGAACACACGACCCCGAATCAATAGGGACGCGTGCAACAGAAGGCTGCATAAGATTGAGAAACGAAGATTTGCTGAAAATAGTGAAACACGTAAAACTTTCGATGGTTGTAATTATCACAGCATCCGCAGAAGATGCGCTTGCCGATTACAGAGCAAATAAAAAATAAAACTTATCTGCCGCTTATCAGTCAAATTCAGGCGGCAATTATTTTTTGCTACATTTGCAGTTTCAATACACAAAACAATGAACAAACAAACCGTAAAAATATTGAAATATCTGTTTTTTCTTGCGCTGGCAATGGGACTAATGTATCTTGCGTTCAAATCCGTTAATTTGGATTATTTTATCGCAGGATTACGCAGCGTCAATTACTGGCTTGTTGCATTGTCGGTAATTATCGGCATTGCAGGATATGTTTTTCGCGTTTTGCGATGGAAAATACTTATCGACTCGCTGGGATACAATATTTCTCCAAAAAACGTATATAATGCAACAATGATAGGCTATCTGGCAAATTTTACAATTCCGCGAATAGGCGAAATAATACGTTGTTCGGCGCTGAAAAAAACGGACAGAATAGATTTTGAAAAAACACTTGGAACAGTGATAGTAGAACGCTGTTACGACTTTTTTTTTCTGATTCTTTTCCTGATTTTTGTTATTGCAATACGCTTTAATATATTCGGAACTTTCGTTTCGGAAAAAATATATCAGCCACTGATTGACAAAATATCGACAATACCTGTGTTGCTGATTATAATCTCAATATTTGTTGCATGTTTAACTGTATTTTTTATTTTTCTCATTCGCAAAAGAATAAGCAAAATAATAAAGGGTTTGCTGTCGGGATTGAAAACAGGAATACAAATGAAAAATCGCAAGAAATTTCTTTTTTATACAATTTTAATATACCTTTGCTATTGGCTTACCGGATTTTTGGTGCTGAAATCCCTGTCGGTAACATCATCGCTGAACGCAATGGATGCATTGTTTCTGTTTGTTGTAGGGGCTTTCGGCTGGGTCATTCCCGCACAGGGCGGATTTGGTTCATATCACATTCTGGTGGCTTTGGGATTAGGAGTTTATGGAATTTCATACGAAGATGGCATAGTAGTTGCGACAATTGCGCACGAATCTCAGGTAATATTTATGATATTGCTGGGCTTTGTGTCGCTGATAATGTTTCTTATGTTTTGTAAAAAAAATAAAAAAACAGATACAGAAGTTTAACAAATTAGTAAATTATGGTACAACAAACAACTATCAAAACCGAACTTGAACGCATTCAATCGCGTATTCACAAGGGCGATATTAACAGTTTAGAAAAAAAAATGGCATACTGGCGATTTAAATCCTACAAAATCGTTTTTATTTTTGGAAACTATGACGTTTTAGACAGAAAGCGCATAGAATACCTTGCACAGGTAGCGGATTTCGGTAACAGGCTTGTAATAGGACTGCGCTCTGATGAGGCAGCCAGAAAGTTGGGGCAACTTGTGAACGATGAATACACGCGGGCAACCGTTCTGGCTGCCTTGCGATTTGTTAGCCGCGTTGAAATTATTGACGACGTATCGCCGCTTGAATTTATAAAACTTCTTAAACCTCATGTTCTTGTAGATTCAAAAGCAGATGCAAAGCAGGCTGCATGTTATGAAACAATAATTGCAAACGGTGGAAAAGTTGAATTGATAGACTGAAAAACAGAATCCATACATGCAATATGGCAAAAGTAAAAAAAACATTTTTCTGTAAAAATTGCGGATATGAATCGGCAAAATGGCTGGGATGCTGTCCCTCGTGCGGAGAATGGAATACTTTTGTCGAAGAAATTGTTTCCAAGCCATCAACATCTGCAGTTGGAATAAATAACTCAAACTCGCAGGCTCAACTTATAAGCGATATTGATTTTTCGCATGAACTGCGCATAAATTTAAATTCTGTTGAAATTAACAGAATTCTCGGCGGAGGGCTGGTTTGCGGTTCCATGATTCTTATAGGCGGCGAGCCGGGAATAGGAAAATCAACATTGAGCCTGCAAATTGCGCTTCGCTGCCCAAATATCAAAACGCTTTACGTATCGGGCGAAGAAAGCGCTCATCAAATAAAAATTCGGGCAGCTCGACTTGGCGACAGCAATGCTCAATGCTACATTTTAAGCGAAACCATGCTCGAAACAATTATAATGCAGACCCAAAAAATCAATCCCGATATTCTTATTATTGATTCTGTTCAAACGCTTTATACCGAACGCATAGACTCGTCGGCTGGCAGCGTGTCGCAAATTCGCGATTGCGCAATGCAACTGCTTAAATTTGCAAAAGAAAACAATACCCCCGTTTTTGTTATCGGACATATCACCAAAGACGGCGCTATTGCAGGACCAAAAGTGTTGGAACACATAGTAGATGTAGTATTGCAGTTTGAAGGCGACAGCAATCACGCATACCGTATTTTGCGTGCAACAAAAAATCGTTTCGGTTCTACTGCCGAAATAGGAATTTTTGAAATGCAGCACACAGGCTTGCGCGAAATTGACAATCCTTCCGAAATACTTATTTCGCAGCACAACGATTCATCATTCAGCGGAGTTGCAATTGCCGCAACAATGGATGGCATCCGTCCACTGTTTATAGAAACTCAGTCGCTTGTCAGTACGGCAGCTTACGGCGTTCCTCAACGCTCTACAACAGGAATAGATGTGCGCCGTCTGAACATGTTGCTTGCCGTACTCGAAAAACGCGCGGGATTCAGGCTGGCAATGAAAGATGTGTTTTTCAACATTACAGGCGGTTTGCGAATTTCAGACACAGCCGCAGATATGGCAATAGTAAGTTCCGTGCTTTCATCCAACTTTGATATTGCCATACCTGTCAACTGCTGTTTCTGCGCCGAAGTCGGGCTTACAGGAGAATTTCGTCCAGTACCGCACGTAAACCAACGAATTAATGAAGCAGCCCGACTCAATTTCAAAAGAATATTTATTTCCAAATACAATAAACTCGAAGATAAACTGCCCTCAAATATTGAAATAATTTCCGTTGCAAAAATAGAAGAATTAATGAAAATTATTTTCGGCAAAAACTGACATTTATATATTTGTTACACCTTATTAATTTTTGTCCCTGAAAGCCTCGAAACAGTTGACAGTTGACAGTTGAAAATGCAGGGGGCGAAAAATTTTTTGTCTGAAAATAATAAAACGTCCATGCTAACCCGCAGGGTGAAGCCAACCGGAAAAACGAAGAGTTGAAAAAATAACTGTCAACTGAAAAGTAATAAATTTTTATCTGATATTTATTCATCTTAAAATATTTCATTATTTTTGAGCCGATTTATTATAAAAATACGTGATTAATTAAATTATTTTGCAAAATGAATATTAACCGATTAATAACATTTTTGGATAAGGATGCCTCGCAATTTACAAGGGCAGATATTATCAAATTTATTGAAGCAAATGAAATCCGAATACTTAATTTTCGCTGTGTTGGCGCAGATGGACGATTAAAAACCTTAACATTTGTAATTGACAACCGGCAACATTTGGATGCAATTCTTACGGCAGGCGAACGCGTTGATGGTTCAAGCCTGTTTCCTTTTATTGAAGCAGGGTCAAGCGATTTGTACGTAATTCCGCGTTATCGCACGGCATTTGTGAATCCGTTTTCGGAAATCCCCGCTCTTGATGTTCTCTGCTCGTACTATGACAAGGATGGCAATCCGCTTGCAATTTCTCCTGAAAACATTTTGCGCAAATCGCAACAGGTTTTGCAGGAACGAACAGGCTATACATTCCATGCGATGGGCGAACTTGAATATTATGCTATAAGCGATGATTCGGGATTGTACAAAACCGAAAATCAGCGCGGATATCACGAATCAAGTCCATTTGTAAAATGGAGCGCATTGCGTACGGAAGCCATGCTTTTGGTTGCAAGTTGCGGAGGACAGTTGAAATACGGACACGCCGAAGTTGGAAATTTTTCGATGGATGGAAAACTTTACGAACAAAACGAACTTGAATTTTTGCCCTGCGATGCCGAAGATGCGGCAAATCAGATTATAATTGCAAAATGGATTTTGCGCTCGCTCGGCAACAAATACGGCGCAACGATTTCGTTTGCTCCTAAAATCACTACAGGAAAAGCAGGCAGCGGAATGCATGTGCATACAAAACTTGTGAAAGACGGCAAAAACTGCATGAGCGACAACGGAACGCTTACCGATATTGCAAAAAAAGCGATTGCAGGATATTTGTATCTTGCGCCATCGCTGACGGCGTTTGGAAACACAAATCCTACATCGTATTTTCGTCTTGTTCCGCATCAGGAAGCGCCGACAAATATTTGCTGGGGCGACCGCAACCGCTCGGTTTTAGTGCGCGTTCCGCTTGGCTGGAACGGAAAAACATCAATGATGCAGGATGCAAATCCTAACGAAACTGTTGACAATACCGATTTTTCACAAAAACAAACCGTAGAATTTCGCTGTTCCGACAATTCTGCCGATGTTCACTTGCTGTTTGCCGGCTTGATTGCCGCAGCACGCTATGGTTTGGAAATGCCCGACGGACTTGAATATGCTCAACAGCGCTATGTGGATGTGAATATTTTTGACGATGCAAATAAATATCGCGCTCAAACGCTTGAACAGCTTCCTGTTTCATGCGCCGATTCTGCCAGCCGCTTGCAGCAGCAGGCGGAAATATACAGGCAATATGATGTTTTCCCGCAAACTGTGATTAATGGAGCAGTAAACAAACTGAAAAGTTATAATGACGAAAATCTGCGTGCCGAAATATCAGACAATGAAAGTAAAGTTATTGAAATTGTGAATAAATACTTCCACTGCGGATGATGCCATACATTGTATAATGCTACAGCCACGCAACCAGCCATTGCGATAACAGTTGAGAATTGAAAATGATAATCATTAATAAAACTCATAGCGCAGCCCTGAAAGGGGATTTTTGCGTAACCGTAGTTAAAATTTTATATTTACATCAACTCCCCACTGGAATTGTCTGGCGCGTTGCACAAATGAATTTCCCATAGATTCAAAATAAAATGAAAAGTATTTTGTATTGAAGATATTTTTACTCCAAATGCTAAATTCATATCTGTTTTGCGCTATGGTAATTTTGCCGTTGAAAGTTCCGTAATATCTGCGCCATTCGCTGTTTGCTTCAGTCCAGTATGTTTTTCCGTAGCCGTAATATTGCAGATTGCAGCGTATTTGCGCCGAAGGCGTTATACATTCGGCAAAATCCAAAGACAGCATTACCGTATATCGCGGAACCATTGGCACAAAATTGTTACTGTAACTGACAGGCTGATTTATGCCGTTGATTTTTACCGTATCGTTATAAATATCAAATTTGGCATGAGTATAACCGTAAGCTGCATTAAGATGAAGATTTCTGTGAATTTTGGCTCGCAGCGAAAATTCCATGCCTTTACTTGTTGAACGCCCTGCGTTTTTCATCATGCGACCAAGCCCTTGCGGAGCGAATTGTGCAATTTGTTGATTTGTGCTTCTGATAAAAAATGCGGCAAAATCGCCCGACAAAAATCCTTTTACCGGTTCGCCGCGTCCGCCTATTTCAAAATTCCAGCTTTCTTCGGGTTCGTATGAAATTATTTCGTTCACAGCGTCAATCGCTATTTCGGAATTGCGGCTTGCCATTTTTGCCTGCATCAAATCCGAAAACATTTGGTTGTTGTATCCGCCCGATTTGTATCCTTTTGATGCCAGAATATAAATATTTTCGGCAGGCGAGAACGAATATTTCAACGCAATTTTGGGGAGCAACTGAATATATTTTTTTGAATTTTTTCCATCAATGCTGTCATTTTTCACCTGTACTATTTCTGGCGCAGGTCCCGGCATTTTTACTCCTATGGTAATTTTTGATGAGGAAAAATAATCTATTTTTGTTTGCTCGCAGTCGAAACGCAGCCCTGCCATAAGCGACAAGCCTTTGAACAGTATATTGTTGAAAGTTGACTGATGAAATATTGCACCGTTTTTTACAGGAATTGCAAAATCGCCGCCAACAATAATTTCGTCATCCTTGACTGTCATTCTAAAAGGCATAACTCCCGAAGTATATAAATTGTCGAAAACAGGCTGTATGATATTTTGTATTCCATCGCGTTTGAAAGTTACTGGACCTTGCGTGTTCATTTTTTGATAAAATCCGAATGCTCCGAATAGCCATTGATAATTAAAGGATGAATTATTTTTACTGTTATGCGATTTTATAATTATTTCTTCGCTCACAGCACGTTGATGTTGCGTTTGCATAATGGTAAAAATTGATTTTGGAGTAAAATCCTGATCTAAATCCATTTGGTCGCTGAAATATTGTAATCCCAGTGTTGAAATCAGAAGAAAATTACGTCCTTCGTATTCGAGTGAAATTCCCGCAGTCAGCAATTTTCGTTTGTATTCATTGGCATCGTTATAAGCAACTGTATTTGCCTTTTGTGAAGTTTTGTCGTACAGACTGTATGCAAATCCGTTCTGTTTGCTGTCTTCGTAGCTTAATGAATAATCGGCTTTGAAACGTTTTTTTTTGTAAATAAAATGTGTGCGCCAGCCAAAACTTTCAAGTTTATCGGCGCTTTCTCCGTTGTACGTATTTGTTAAAAAACCGCCATCTTTATTATAGTTTGCGCTTATCGAGAGTCCAAAATATTTTCCAAGTCGGGCGTAATGCGAAATTTGAGTTTTGTATTTGTCATTATTTGCCGCCGAAATATTTATATTTGTTCCCGTATATTCCAAAGGCGAATAAGTGTGAATGTTGACAATTCCGCCTGTTGCGTTTCGTCCGTAGAGCGTTCCCTGCGAGCCTCGTAAAACTTCAATTCTGTCAATATCATAATAATCGAAGTCAAAAGAACTTTTATCAAGATAAGGAATATTGTCAACGTAAAGCCCTATTGCCGGCGTATTCATTCGCGAGCCAATTCCGCGTATGTATGTTGATGAAGTCAATTTTGTGCCATAATCGGGAATGTACACATTTGGTATGTTCATAGCAACTTCTTTGAGCGACTGCAATTGTTTTTTGTTCATGGTTGATGCTCCTATAATAGAAACCGCTGTCGGCAATTCGGTGATATTTGAAGTTTCTTTTTTTATGTTTTTAACAATGGCTTCGTCCAGCACGTACACCGAATCGTTTTGCTCCTGACTGTTTGCGTTTGCAAAAATAAGAATACCGGCTATTGCCGTAATCAATCTGTATTTTACCTTCATTGCGTTTTGTTTTTAATTTTACTGAATTCGCTGCAAAGGTATATTCTTCGCAAATATCAAATTAGGATATAAAGGGGGATTATTAGGATTTTTCAATCATTTTTCGAAATTCTACAGGGCTTACTCCTTCCTGCTTCTTAAAAATACGGCTGAAATAGGACTGGTCTAAAATACCTGTATTTGCAGATATTTCGCTTATGGTAAGATTTGTTTGATAAAGTAAAATTTTTGCTTCGGTAATAATAGATTCAATAATCCATTCGGATGGCGATTTGCCTGTTGTGCTTTTTATTGTTTTATTCAAATGGTTGGGCGTGATATTCAATAATGATGCGTATTCTGCAACACTCATTTTTTTTTGAGGCTTGTCAAAAAGTATTTCTTTGAATTTATTAGTTATTTTTTCGGCGCTGTTTAATTTTTCGGTTAATGTCTTTTTATAGATTTTATTCAGTTCAACTAAAAGAATGATTAAATAAGCCCGCAGTATATCGTTGTCGCCGAGTGCATCATGAAATTCGACAAAAAGTCTTTGAAAAATGGCATCGATGCGGTTTGTATCTTCGTTTGTCAGTATTATTTTGCAGTTTCCCCACATTGAGAGAATATCAAATCTTTTCAAAAAATTACTTCCCGTCAAGCCTGCAAGCAAAAAATTATTGTGAAAACCACCCATATAACCTTCGCACTGTTCATACGATTTTATTGTAAATATTTGTCCCGCAGGAATTATAACACATTCATTTTTACGTATTATATAATTGTCAATTCCAATATCAACCACAACTTTTCCATCAGTTAGAAAGAAAAAACAATTTACCGCTGCCCGAGCAGGGTGCATTTGTGTTTTAGATAAATAATATTGACCTCCTTCGGGTTTGCGAATATAGAACGAATCCATTTTATGCATCGAAGAATGTCTTATTTCATCGCCTTGAAACAATTTTTTATGAGACAGTTTGTTATCAGTATCCATTTATATTAAAATTTTGTCGTCTGAAAAATTTATTTTCCATCATTTACAAATATCTGCGAAGCAATTTGTTTCTAATATTTCATTCTTTGTAGAAACGAGGATATAAGGCTTTTAGATATTAATTTGTTCCACTGCGCCGTTTACTTTCAATTTTATTGTTTCGACATTTTCCAAGCCGTCGTTGTCCACCGCTTTGACGGCGATGTGATATACGCCTGCCGTCATCGGACGTTGTTGTTTACCGTCGGTATCTCTGATGACCGACGACTTGAAATCTTTACCGGCGTCGTAATCAAAATCCCAACTGTAAAATTCAATTCCCGAAGGACTTTCTCCCGTCGCCGTAAACTCTAACTCGCTAATACCGCTTGCTTCACGCGACAGTTCGGTTACTTCGATTTTGATGTTCGGTCGTTTGGAAACGGGAACAATCGTATCAACCGGCACAAGCTGGATGATGATGTTTTCTTTGATTTTCAATCTTGCGGCTTCTTCTATCGCGCCTTTACCGAACGAAAAAGCAATGACGTATCCGACAGGTTTGTTTTCGCGTACATTTTTATCAAATAACTTTTTATCGTATCGTTCAACGGCGGACTTGAAATTATCTATCACATTTCTGCCAACATTTTCGGAACGTTTCACCTGTACGGGAGTATTGTCGGACATTTTGCCGTCCAAGCCGAAATCGTTTCGCTGTTTGGCGTTACTTGTACCGCCAAATTGTCCGATAATCCAACTCTCGAACTC
>JAISNL010000017.1 GCA_031276235.1 Prevotellaceae bacterium
AGTTGGCGGCTCAATAGTTCTAATTATATATTATGGAATGGAAAAGTCAGATATAATAAAAATAACGTTAAAACAATATTTGTTTATATTTGTGTTTTTTGTGATACATTATGCCTTTACTCTCATTCTTTTTTGCAGAGAGCATTTGTATGTTTATGTTTCAGAAGATTTATTACGGATAATAATGTTGTTAATTGCTTCAATTGGCGCGGTATCTGCATGGATTTACACTATGCACGTTAAACGAGAAATTGAGAAAGAAAAACAGACCGACATATAGTTGGTGTGCAATAAACATTAACCTGTTGTGCATTTGAATAATGAAAAAGCACAACATGTTTGTTTTTATGTTGTTGCAAATGTTAATCCTTCTTTGGTGCTTAAATTGATTGAAAGATATGATTAGCAAACTGAAACACCGAATCAATCTACAGGTTTATATTTTTGCTTTGCCTGTTCGCGAGTCATTGCTTCAAAGTGCCACCATTCGTTTTGTATATGTCTGAAACCTGCGCTTTTCATGGCGTTGCGCAGAATCAGGCGATTGTTTATCTGTTGCTGAGTCAGTTTTTTTTCCTGCAAAAATTTTTGTTCGTAGCGAGGTTGCGATTTTTCAGTAAATTCATCAAAGCCAGATCCCATATCAATGGCATTTCCCTGTTCATCCGCAATGCCAACATCAACAGCAACGCCGTAACTGTGCATACTTATACGGGACGGACTTGCTACATAATTTTTCCAGTTGCTGTTTTTCACCACGTCCCACATCTTTTGCTGTACGCTGCGCGGTCGCGTAGCATCGTAAATCACAATATTCCAGTTTTTATGCTTCTCTTTTATCTTTTTTTGAGCATTTGCAAGCATTTTGGCAACTTCGGGCTGCAAATACGCTTCGCAAAAATCTCCATACAGATTTTTGCCCGTAAAATTATCGCCTGTCGCATATTTCAAATCAACAATAATACTTGTATCCACAGTTTTGATATTCACGAGACCGATTTTCTGCAATTTTTGTGCAGTTGCGCTCTCGGTCGATTGCTGACAAAATGCGCCAGCCGCAAGTTGCGATATTATTAACAATATCCATAAAATTTTTTTCATATTTTTTTTCATTTAAGATACATATCATGAATAATGACAGTGCAAATATAATCAAAAGCAGCAAATGATAATTTTTTCTTTTTTGTCTTGATACAAATGAAACGGAAATAAATATTTACAATAAGGAAACGCTAATTTCATACATTGTATGATGTTCTCAAAGCGGCAGAATAAGCGTGCTGCGTTGTTGAGTCGTCATGCAGGTTTATCTTATGTTTCTGCTGTTTAATGCCTGCTGGTAGGCTTTGGCGTTTTGGTTGTGTTGAGCAAGCGTTTTTGCAAATGAATGTTTGCCCGAAAAATCGTCTTTTGCACAAAAATAATAATAATCGTGATGCTCATAGTTAAGCACAGCATCTATTGCCGCTATTGATGGCATACAAATTGGCGATGGCGGCAAACCCTTATATTTGTAAGTATTATACGGCGAGTCGTAATCTGTGTGCCTGTTCAATACTCTGCGAATGGAAAAATCGCCTATCGCAAATTTTACAGTAGGATCGGCTTGCAGTAACATGCCTGATTTTATGCGATTAATGTAAACTCCTGCAATTACAGGCATTTCGGAAACTATGTTTGTTTCTTCGGCAACTATCGAGGCTAAAACGCTTGCTTCGTTTTGCGTCAAGCCGATTTGTTGAAGTTTTGCCATGCGTCTGTCGTTCCAAAATTTTTTATATTCCTTATACATGCGTTCTATGAAAGCATACGAATCGGTATTCCAGTACATTTCGTAAGTATTGGGAATAAACATTCCTGTTACCGTTTTATTATCAAATCCGAATTTGCTGAGAAAATCATTGTCATTTAATGCTCTGCTTATTGATGCAGAATCGGTTTCGAGGTATCGGGCGGCAATGGATGCAATTTTTTCATTACTGCGGATATTGCCTGCAAAAGTTATTCGTACCGTTGACTGATTGCCTGATCGCAGCATATTAATCAATGCTTTGTTATTCATGCGTTTTATGATTTTGTAACGTCCGGGCTTTGCTCTGTTGAATTTCAAAAAATGCGCCGCACGTTTAAAGGTATTCATATCAACAATAATATCTTGATTTTCCAGTATGTCAAAAATATCATTAATACCTGCGCCTGTAGGAATATAAAAAAAACCTGACTTTGTGACATTTGTATTCGGAGCATAAAAATACTGATAAAATTTATATGCCGCAAAAACTGCCATACAAAGCAGCAAACCTGATATTAACGATATTATTTTTTTCTTTTTTGGGTTCATAATAATCTATTTTGGATGCAAATATATTAATGTTTCCAAAATTTTCATACATTTGCGCAATAATATGTTTATTTATTAAAAGAAAAATTATGAAAGATTTTACGGAACTGATGTTTTTCATAGCGCCTGCAGCGCTTGTTGCCGTCAGCGTTTATATAGTTTTGCAAAAAATGTTGAAAAACGATGAAGCGCAACGAAATTTTATATTGAAAAAAACATCGCGCCAATCTACAATTACCATACGTCTGCAAGCATACGAGCGATTAACGCTTTTTTTGGAGCGCATATCTCCCGATTCGCTTGTTTTGCGCATACATCAGCAAAATATGAGCAATCAGGATTTTCACATATTATTGCTTTCATCTGTGCGCGAAGAGTTTGAACACAATCTTTCTCAACAGCTTTATATAGGCAACGATGTTTGGGAAACGGTGAAGGCGGCAAAAGAAAGCCTGATAATGCACATCAACGAATCGGCGGCAAAGATAAATGCCGAACAGTCTTCGCTTGAACTCGCCCGATTGATTGTGGAAAGTTATGCCTGCGATGGCAAAGGCAATTTAATTCAAACTGCAATTAACATGCTCAAAAACGAAGCAAAAAAATTATTTTAACCATATCAGATATAAGTTATGAAACGTATATTTTTGCCTGTTTTTGTATGCTTTGCATTTATATGCAATTTATACGGTAACGACACGTTGCGGCTTGTTTTCATGGGAGATATAATGCAGCACTCGCCTCAAATAAATGCGGCAAAAATGCCTGATGGCACATATAATTACGATTCGTGTTTTTCGTTTGTCGCCAGTGAAATAGAATATGCCGATTTTCGAGTTGCCAATCTTGAATTTACTTTGGCGGGCGCACCGTATAGCGGTTATCCGCGTTTCAGCGCTCCCGATGCAATAGCGGAAACATTAAAAAAGGCGGGAATAGATTTATTGTCAACTGTAAACAATCACAGCTGCGACAGAGGTTCTAAAGGAATTGTACGCACGCTGGACGTTCTCGACCAACTTGGAATATATCGCGTTGGAACATACAGAAATATTGCCGAAAAAACCTTTTTATATCCGCAAATTGTAGATATGAAAGGAATTCGTATAGCGTTTTTAGCCTATACTTACGGCACAAACGGACTGCCTATCGGCTATCCAAATATCGTGAATTTAATTGATACAGCCGAAATTGTAAACGATATTAAACTTGCCGAAAAATATGACCCCGACATGATAATTTGTTTGATGCATTGGGGATTGGAATATCAGTTAAAGCAAAATTCCGAACAGACAGCGCTTGCACAATTTATGATTTCGCGTGGAGTAAATATTATCATAGGTTCTCATCCTCATGTTGTTCAACCTATGGAAACTCAAACCGACAGTATGGGCAATATCAAGTCGGCTGTTGTATATTCGCTTGGAAACGCCGTATCAAATCAAAATTACGAACATACCGACATTGGGGCAACAGCCCACATTGCCATTGTGAAAAACGATACGGCAACAAAAATTATTGACTGCAAATATTCGCTTATTTTACGCCATCGCCCTGCGGAAAACGGGAAAACAAAATTTTACATTATTCCTGCAAACAAGTTTTACGATAATCGCCATCTTTTCACGGCAACTGAATATGCAGCCTTGCGCAAAACCCTTGAAAATACCCAAAAACGGCTGAAAGCAGGCAACAGAAATTTTGATGAAAAAACATATTGACGCAGGTCTAAATCTCAAATAATTTACTGCATGATAAAAACAGATGGCAGTAAATGAGTAAATGAGTAAATGAGTGAGGGGTTGAAAATAATAATTAATAATGAACATCATTGCGAGAAGCGACACTACGAAGCAATCCAGAAAAGTGAGTAGTAAATAATAAATAGAGACATGAAAAAACAACTTTCAACTTTTCATCCCATAGCCATAAATTTATATCGAGACGTATATAAATTTATCATTCGACAGACGTAAATTTCTATCGAGACAAAAAAAAATTTTCATCGAGACGCACGTAAATTTCTATCGAGACAAAAATTTACGTCTGTCGAAGAGAAAAAACAGGAGGATTTTGTCAGGGCAAAACATAAGATAAGGAATGAAAAATAAATAAGATATAAAAAACAAACCTCATTTTGACCTAATTTTCCTTACAAAACAACCACAGTAACCACAATAAACCAACGATGATGACATCATTACCTCATTATTTTTGCTTTCCTATTAATGGGATAATGAGGTAAATGTATGTTATTTATCTATGCTACTGATGTTGTTTTGTTTTTTTTGAATTAGGTGAAAATTAGGTTTTATTAATTCTTGTTCACAATGCAACGTCCTTATTTTTTTCACTTTCAACTTTAGTAGTTGTTATATTATATTAATTTTTCATCCCTTATTGTATCAATAAATTTAACCTTTCATTGGATAAGGCTTTTTGTTAAATTTTATTAAATTTGAATAGTTTCAGATATTGTATTTTAATTTTTTATAATTTTATTTTCAATATTAAAAATTAACATGTTTAAATGTAATAATGATATTATCAAATATTTAGTATGGATTATTATTTCTCTCATGCCGAGTATGTTTGCGCTTGCCATATACAGATACAATAAACCAAATCATAAATTAACAGAATCCAAATCTTTGTTTTTTCAACAAAATTGCATTTTTTGGCTGGGGCGGTGCAACTGCATAGAGGTTTGGCTGCGATAAAATCCGAATAATTGTGATTTTACAATAAAGGCAGCCAAAATATTTAATCAATTAAAAAAATAACTTAATTCGAATCTGTTTTAAGATTCATAATTATAAAAATAAAAAAATGAGGAAAATAATAGATGTAAATTACTTGTGTATTGTGCATCATGATAATAGTAGAAGTGAAACATTAAAAAACTGTCGGAAGATGAAACTAATAATTAAAAAAATTGCATTAGTTATTGCTGCTGTTTTTTTATTTAATAATGCCTTTGCTCAAAGCGAAGCCAAAAATGTTATTCGCGTAGGCGCAGGAGCTAATTTTAGCGATCATGTAAGTGGAGAAAAATATAGTGCAGGAACAGCATTAGAAACTGAGTACCAACGCACATTGTCAAAATATATTGGGCTTACGTTTAACCTGTCTACAAAATCACTTCATTACGGTAAATATCATGATGTATCTGATATATCTTATGCATTGGGAGCAATGGTTACTCCTTTCCCCGATAATTTCAGATGGATAAAAGTTGGCGCAGGATTAGCTTCACGTCATTATGTAAATTCATGGGCAACAGAAGTGCCTATAGGTGATTCAGATTATAGATATAATGTGATATATTACCGCAACAGCGGCGATGTCATTGGTATTGATTTTGTTGGAAGGCTTTATGTTATTGACAATTCAAAATATGAATTGTTTGCCTCATATCGACTTAAAACAAGTTTTAATTCAGGTCTTCAAATGAATAATGCTTTACTGTGTTTGTGCTTTGGCGTTAAGTTTTGATATGTTATTGAAAATAATTAAAACGATAGCATCTGCGGTTTTGCGGATGCTATTTTTCTTTAGTCGTATCTTATGTATCATTCAAATTATTAATCAACAGTAATTATAAATGAAAATTAACAGAAAAATGCAGATAAATTTATATCGAGACGTATATAAATTTATCCTTCGACAGACGTAAATTTCTGTCGAGACGCACGAAAATTTTCATCGAGACAAAAAAAAATTTTCATCGAGACGCACGTAAATTTCTGTCGAGACAAAAATTTACGTCTGTCGAAGAGAAAAAACAGGAGGATTTTGTCAGGGCAAAACATAAGATAAATTTGTTTGAAGACGCTTTGCGAGTTGCATGTTATTTGTCAAAAAAAACATCATACTTTAATACCTTTTCTTGCTCTATGGATGTTAAATTTAACAAAAAAGCGGCAGCAGTATTAATAAAAAATGCAAGTTGTGAAAAATAATTATAATTTTGCGGATTATAAAGTCTATATTAATTATATGTACGAATATATTAAAGGAAACATAACAGAATTAACACCTGCCTGCGCTATTGTAGAAACATGCGGAATAGGTTATTTTATCAACATATCGCTGCAAACTTACGGACAGATACGTCAAAACAGCGAAGTGCGCCTGCTGTTGCACTATATTGTTCGCGACGATGCACACATACTGTTCGGTTTTTTTGACGAAGACGAGCGCAATGTTTTTCGTTTGTTGCTTTCGGTAAACGGAATAGGCGCAAATACGGCACGCATGATGCTGTCGTCAATAACATCGCATGAAGTACGCATGGCAATAGAAAAAGATGATATCACAAAACTGAAAACCGTGAAAGGCATAGGACTGAAAACAGCGCAGCGCATTATTGTTGACCTGAAAGATAAGATATCGAAAACTCCCGCCGGCAATATTTTTATATCTAAAGACAGTCGAGTTAGAGACGAAGCGGTGTCTGCAATGATAACTCTGGGGTTTACAAAAAATTCAGTAGAAAAATGTATAGATGCATTACTTTTGAACGAACCCGATTTGAATGTTGAATCTATCATAAAACGAGCATTAAAACAACTTTAATTAATCGTAAATATCTGCTATGACAATAAATATGAAAATAAAATATAATAACTTGAAACTGTTAGCAAAAAGAATATTTTTGACAGTATTTTCGCTGTGTGCGCTTATAACATACATGTCGGCTCAAACGTCAGGCACAAGCGGCAATAGAAGTTGGACTGACATACAGGAAAATGTGATAATAGAATATGACAGAGTTACGGATAAATACATATTTTATCGCATGGAAGGCAGCCAAAAATCACATCCTTTCAAAGTGATGGACAAGGAAGAATTTGAAAAATATCAAATCCAAAATTCAGTGCGCAATTCATGGATAGAACAGCGAAATACAGCCTCATCGGCTCAAAGCGGCGGTTCGGGTTCAGAATATGGATTTGGCACTGTAGGCATGAGAATAGACAATAATATTTTCGGTTCTATTTTCGGAGGCAACGAAATAGTAATAGTGCCGCAAGGTTCTGTTGAAGTTATTTTTACAATCAACAATACCAAAACTACCAATCCTATGGTTGCCGCCAATTACCGCTCGTCAACAAGTTTTGATTTCGACACAAAATTTCAATTCAACGTAACGGGAAGCATTGGCGACAGGGTAAAAGTAGATTTTAATTATAATACCGAAGCTACTTTTGATTTTGAAACAAAATTAAAAGTAGGATACGAAGGCGGCGAAGATGATATTATTCAGAAAATTGAGGTAGGCAATGTTTCATTTCCACTGACAGGAACATTGATTTCAGGCGCGCAAAACCTGTTTGGCGTCAGAACTGATTTGAAATTTGGAAAATTAACAGTGTCGGGCGTTCTCTCAAAGCAGGAAAGCGAATCAAAAACAATGGAAATAAAAGGAGGAGCGCAAATCAGCGATTTTGAAATACGCTCCGACGAATACGACGCAAATCGGCATTTCTTCCTTTCACAAACCTTCCGCGACAATTACGACCGCTCATTGAGAAATATTCCATATGTTCAATCGGGAATAAATATTACGAAAATAGAAGTCTGGGTTACCAACAAAACGAGTAATTTCGACAATTCGCGAAGCATTGTAGGATTTATCGACCTTGCCGAACCCAGAGTAATGCATCAGGCGTCTCGATTCCAGAAACCAAGCCCGCCGGCATTTCCTGTCGACAATGCAAACAGACTGCTCGAAGTTCTGGATACTGCGTCATTCCGCGCTGTGGCAGACGTTACTTCATATCTTAATGCAAACATGATGGTTAGCGGAAACGATTATGAAAAACTTGAAAATGCACGCAAACTGGTAGAAGGAACAGATTATACATTGAACCAGCAACTCGGCTACATATCGCTGAACAGCGCCCTCAACAACGATGAAGTGCTTGCCGTAGCCTACGAATATACGGCAAACGGAGTTTCATATACAGTAGGCGAACTTTCAACATCAGGGATAATATCGCCAAAAGTGCTGATAGCAAAATTGCTGAAAGGCACAAATCTTACTCCCGCTCTGCCTACATGGAAATTAATGATGAAAAATATTTATACCGTTTCATCAATATCGTTTTCAAAGGATGAATTTTATCTTGATGTTTACTATCAAAACGATGAAGCGGGCGCAGACCTTACATTTTTGCCCGAAGGAGCAATAAAAAACACTCAGCTTATCAGAGTTTTGAATCTGGACAATATAAATTCTTCACAGGAAGCATATCCTGACGGAATGTTCGATTTTGTAGAAGGCATAACGGTTTTATCAACGCGCGGACGAATTATGTTTCCCGTGTTAGAACCGTTTGGAAATTATCTTAAAGAAAAAATAAATAACGATGCAATAGCATCAAAATACATATATCAGGAATTATACGATTCTACGCTGGTAAAAGCCCGCGAACTTGCCGAAAAAAATAAATTCATCATAAAAGGATCGTTCAAATCGGAAGGCTCTTCGGAAATAATGCTCAGTGCATCCAATATTCCCGAAGGTTCGGTAACGGTAACGGTGAATGGAGTGAAACTTGTAGAAAATGTTGATTATGTCGTAAATTATACAATGGGAACAGTCAACATTATCAATTCGGCATATCTGCAATCGGGAATGACATTGAAAGTTTCGCTCGAAGACAACAGCCTGTTCAGTTTGCAGCAAAAAACAATGTACGGAGTGCATTTGAATTACGAAATAGACAAGAATTTCAATATAGGCGCAACATATCTCGGTTTACACGAACGCCCAATGGTTCGTAAAGTTTCGTATGGAGAAGACCCTATATCCAATGCAATGCTGGGATTTAATTTGTCGTATAGAAAAGAAGCGCCGTTTTTAACAAAACTGGTAGATAATATACCTTTATTAAATACAAGAGAATCATCTTATTTGTCGGTAGATGCAGAATTTGCCAAACTGCTTGCTGGGCAATCAAGCAAAAGTTCATACATCGACGATTTTGAAGCATCACGAGCAACATTAGATTTACGCGCATTCAACGCATGGTCGCTTGCTAGCACGCCGCAAAAACAACCGGATATTTTTCCCGAAGGCGAATTAAGCGGCGATATAGACTACGGCAAAAACAGAGCAAAATTTGCATGGTATTCCATATCAACCGACCTGACTCGAAATACAAGCTACACGCCTGCATACATAAGAAACAATCCAGAATTTCGCGAAAATCATTTTGTGCGCGAAATTCCTGTTACAGAAGTGTATCCCGACAAGGAAATAACAACGGGATCATCCGAATACATATCCACTTTGAGCATGGCATTTTATCCAAACGAGCGCGGACCATACAATTACGACATAGCAAACATCGGCGCAGACGGCAAATTCACAAATCCTGCACAACGCTGGGGCGGAATAATGCGTTCACTTACAGTTACCGATTTTGAAACAGCAAATTACGACCATATAGAATTTTGGCTGATGGATCCTTTCGTGTATAACCAAAACTCATCAGGCGGCGAACTGTATCTTAATTTGGGAAATATATCAGAAGACATACTTCGAGACGGAATGAAAAGCTTTGAACACGGACAGCCATATCCGTTTGACCCTGCAAATATTGTGGAAACCGCATGGGGGCGCGTGCCTAAAATTCAATCGCTGGTTTATACTTTCGACAATAATATACAAGCCCGTCCGTATCAGGATATAGGATTTGATGGACTCATAAACGATGACGAAAAAACCTTTTTTGAAAGCAAATATTCGTTTTTAACCAATCTTTCATGGTTAAGTTCGGCTGCGTTTACGCAAATATCCAATGACCCGTCGAGCGATAATTTCCGACATTATCTTGACGAATCGTACAATCAGGAAGAAACAAGCATACTCGACCGTTACAGAGATTTCAACGGACCAGATGGAAATTCGCACCCTTCCGACCTCACAGAAGGACAAAACCGAATGGCAACAACATATCCCGATATCGAAGACTTAAATCGCGATAATACCATGAACGAATCGGAAAATTATTTTCAGTACAGATTAAAATTAAATCCGGCAACAATGGTTGTAGGCGAAAACTTTATTTCGGATGTACGCGAAGTTACTGTTAATTTCAAAAACAGCGAAGCGCCAAAAACTGTTCGCTGGTTTCAGTTCAAAATACCTTTAAATCAATATCAGAAAGAAATAGGCGATATAAGCGATTTCAAATCAATACGATTTATGAGAGTTTTCGTTCGCGGTTTCAAAGAAACAACATATTTCCGATTTGCCTCGCTTGATTTGGTGCGCAGCGAATGGCGGAGATATAACTATTCGATGATAGAAGGACAGGAAGGCTTGGCGCAACCCGAACTGCCAAATGCAACGTTTGACGTTTCGGTTGTTAATCTCGAAGAAAATTCAAGCCGCACTCCTGTAAATTACGTAATGCCTCCAGATGTTCAGAGAGAGTTGAATTACGACAATTACCAGTCAATACAAATGAACGAACAGGCAATGGAATTTAAAATTGTTGACCTTGGCGATGGCGAAGGTCGTGCGGTATATAAAAATTCGCTGTTTGATTTTCGGCAATTTCGCCGCATAAGGCTTGATGCTCACGCAGAAGCGCTTCAAGGTTATCCGATAAATGATAATGATATAAATTTGTTTATTCGAGTAGGAAACGATTACCGAAACAATTATTACGAATACGAAATTCCTCTTGTTCTTACTCCCTATCGTTCTACGTACAGCAACAACAGCGAAGCCGACCGCCTGACAGTATGGCCTCGTGAAAACATGCTTGATATAGCATTGGAAGATTTTATAAATCTGAAACTCGAACGCAACCAGCAAATAAAACTATACGGCGGTTCTATATCTGCACCTTACGAAAAAATTGTCGGTAAAAATAAAATAAAAATCACAGGTAATCCAAATTTGGGATCAGTTAAAGTTATTATGATTGGCGTGCGAAATCCCAAAAAAACTACAGGAAATACTAATGATGATGGACTTGATAAATCAGCAGTGGTTTGGGTAAACGAATTTAGACTTGCCGACTACGAAAACGAAGGAGGCTGGGCGGCAACTGCACGCACAACAGCCCAACTTGCCGATTTGGGTTCGCTTACTCTTGCAGGCAGCATGATTACAACAGGATTCGGAAGCGTAGAACAGCGTTATATTGACAGAACCCACGAAGATATTTACGAATACAGCATAATGACAAATCTTGAACTCGGAAAATTTTTTCCTGAAAAATGGGGAGTAAAACTTCCTTTCTTCTTTGGATATTCCGCTCATCATGAAATACCATTGTACAATCCGTTCAATCAGGATGTAAAACTGAAAACAGCGCTCGATGCACTGTCAGGATATTCGCGGGATTCGCTTGCTACAATGGCAAAAACTTACGTTATGCAAAAATCGCTCAATTTTTCTAATGTTCGCATCTCGCCTGCGGGACGCGAAGGACAAAGAGTTTTCGACATATCAAATCTGTCATTGAGTTACGCATATACTCAACAGTTAAAACGAAATGCACGTTTAGCGGGAGATTTGCAGGAAACCTACAATATGCTTTTATCTTACGCCTACAACGTTCAGCCAAAATACTGGCAACCTTTCAAAAAATTAAAACCTAAATCATTGGCATTTTTCCGTGAATTGGGCATAAATCCATATCCCAACCAGTTCAGTTTTACGTCCGAAATTCACAGATATTACAGCGAATTGACAACAAGAAACATATCAATGCCCGAAATTGAAATTCCATCTACCTATTCCAAAGATTTCACATGGGAACGGCGTTATTCGGTTGTATATGATATAACCAGAAATCTCAGAGCCGATTTCAATGCTACAAATCTTGCGCGTATTGACGAACCCGAAGGAATGGTTGACAAAAGCCGTAATCCAGAAAGTTACAGACACTGGCGCGATTCGGTATGGAGCAACTTTTGGAATTTCGGGCGGAATATCAACTATAATCACCGATTGCAATTTACATGGCAAGTGCCGCTAAACAGAATAAACTTTCTCAACTGGCTCAATTCTCAGGTAAGTTATGCCGCAAGTTACGAATGGGTTGCAGCTATGAGAGTAATGGACGATTACGACCCGGGAAATACAATCAGCAATACACAGTCGATAGATATAAATGCAGGCGCAACATTAACAAGTTTATACAACAAAGTAAAACTGCTGAAACAAATAAATGACGAATTTGACGGACGCGCTCGTGCAAAAGTTGAAACCACAACAGTTACACACGAATCGAAAAAAATAAGATTTTTTGAAAAACGAAAGCACACTGTCAAGCACAAACTTGGAACTATGAACATATCCGTTAAAGCCTTCGACAGCGATGGAAAAGAAATAAAAGGAAACATTCAGGTAATAGACAAAAACAACATTGCCGTTTCGTTTGACAAAGAATACAGAGATGCAACGGTTATAGTAACAGGAAAAGTTCCAAAACCCCAAAATCCCCTCGCATATTCGGCAAAATTTTTTGCCCGACTGCTAATGTCGGTCAAATCAGTTAATTTCTTATATCGACAGCAGGGAGCAACAACCTTACCCGGATTTAAGGGTGAATCCAAATTTTTAGGAATGAGCAATTTCAACGGCAATCTGTCGCCGGGATGGAAATTCATATTAGGCGACCAGTCGCTCGACTTTGTTGATATGGCACGGCAAAACCAATGGCTTACAACCGACACCACTTTCTTCAATCCATATATGATGTCGCAAACGCGAAGTTTTTCGTATCGCGCACGGGTAGAGCCAATCAAAGATTTGAATATAGATATTACAGGGCAACGCCAAAAAATGACAAGCTACGTACGCTACAGTGTTGTTGATGCCAATGGAATGGGAACAGAAACAGGAAATTTCAATATCTCGGTCATATCAATAGGCTCGGCATTTGAAAACCCTACGGCAGAAAACAAATACAAATCAAAATCATTTGAAAAATTCCTGTCTGCACGCAAAGAAATAGCATGGAAACTTGCAAACAACAGATTAAGGCGATCACAATCTCAACCATACGATCCGGGAACGGGAGAATATCCATCCGGATACGGACAGTTTTCGCAGGAAGTTCTGATAAATTCTTTCCTGTCGGCTTATGCAAATGTTTCAAATTCAAAATTCGTTGATTTCACAAAAATACCTTTACCCAACTGGAATATTCAATACACAGGCTTATCGCGTCTGAACAGTCTGAAAAAATATTTGGCAAGCGCAACGATTATACATTCATATAATTCAATATATTCCATAAACTCATTTTCATCGAATAAGTTATACGAGCAAAGCCCTGATGGATTAAGTTATGTTCGTAACGTATTGCAAGATTTTATTGCCTATAGAGAAATGACAAACGTATCAATACGCGAAACGATGAATCCACTGTTTAAGATTGATCTGAGTTTCAAAAACATGCTACTCACCAATTTTGAAATAAGCCGCACGCGAACCGTAGCGCTCAGCCTGTCAAACAATCAGATTACCGAAGCCCGCACAATGCAATACGTTGTAGGCGCAGGATATATGTTTCAGAATTTCCCGCAAATATTTAATTTCGGAAGTCTTACAGGTCGCAATCAGACAACAACATTGCGTTTGAAAGGCGATTTTTCGTATCGCGAAGATTTGAATATAATTCGCAAACTCGACCAAAGCGACATATACAGCCAAATCGGAGACGGTCGCAAAGTTGTTTCGTTTACCGCAACGGCAGACTATGCCATAGGCGATAAAATAAATATCCGTCTGTTTTTTGAACGTCAGCTCAACGAACCTTACGTGTCGTCGATAGCTACAACAAACACATCATTCGGATTCAGTTTGCGGGTAGTACTGGCGCAATGATATTCGCCATAATCACTGTTCAAACGCCGTGCGCGTGTGATGTTTTTACATGGTTGGAAATAACTGTGATAAGTTGACAGTTGTTTTTTTACACTTCATTTTTCACACACTACATCATTAATCGGAAAACAAAAATAATTAGGTAATGAGGTAATTGTATGTTATTTTTCTATGTTACTAATGTTGTTTTGCGGTTTTTTGAATTAGGTGAAAATTAGGTTTTATCATCGCTTGTCAACATTAGGAGTTGTTATATTCTATTAATTTTTCATCCCAAAAAGCCTTGAAGTTGAGGCTAAAATCTTAAAAATTGAAGAAAATAACAGTCAACTGCTTGCGGTAATGATGCAAAAAAAGTTTATTGAAACAAATTTCAATAAACTTTTTTACATTGCTGCGCTGATAAAGAAATTTATACTGTTTTATCAACGCTTTCCAGCATCATTACTGAAAATTATATATTAATTATACGCTACTTCGTTTGATATTTCGCTTTCAACATTGTCCTTGTTGACTGTTGTTACAAAATATTTTCCTTTTACACTTATTTGATAAGTATTGGACGCAGTAATTACGGCAATTTGCGCTTTCTTTTCGCCTTCAGGTATAACGTACACAACAGACGTCAATTCTGGCGCAACATTCCATGCGAGCGTTGTTCCGTTCAATACAACATTTGTTGGCGGCGTTGGGTCTGCCATGGTTTTACGTCCCATAAACGGGAGTATTACCGGATTTTTGAATAAATCTTTAAGAACGTCTATCACGCCTAACTTTCCGTGTCCGTTGTTATCAAAGAAGCATTTTGCGCTGTACAGTACGCTTCCTTTTGTTCCGGGTTGACGGCGTACTATTGTAAACTGGTTAGCTATTTCCTGTGCGGAAGTGAACTGACTGCCTGTTCCATCTCCAACTCGCGAAATATAATGTCCTATCAACAGTACGGCATTTTGTTTATAATGTTGATTCCATTCGTTTACAAGGCTATGGAATGATGTTCTGCTTGACAGTCCATCTCCTATTGCCGAATATACTTGCGGAATAAGCACATCTACCCATTTTTCGTTGTACCATTTATCTACATCTGCAAACATGGTAGTTTTATTGTAGCCGATACTTGATGTTGTACTTATCGAAAATATAACTCCCGGTTTTGTTTCTACAATTGTTTCATGAAGTTTTTGCACAGTTTTATTTATATTGTCTATACGAAAATCTTCGATTTTAGAAAATCCCGAGCCGTAAAGTTCAAATTCAGCGCTGTCGTTCAATTTTTTGGTATCGCCAATATCAGGATAGAAATAATCGTCCATGTGAATACCGTCAACATCGTATTTGGTAATAATGTCTTTCACAATATCGGCTAAACGTTGCCGTACTTCGGGCAATGCGGGATTATAAATTCTTATTTCGTCATAATCCTTTATCCATGCAGAGTCAATTTTCGGGTCAAGGTCGGGAAATGCCGTACCTTTGGTTCTTGTTGTAATGCGATATGGATTTAGCCATGCATGAAACTGTATATTGCGGGCATGCGCTTCTTCTACAAGAAACTGCAAAACATCGTAACCCGGGTCTTGACCAGCTGTTCCTGTCAGCCATTTGCTCCACGATTCATAAGGCGAATCGTAGAAGGCATCGCCATTGGGACGTATTTGAAAAAATATTGCATTGATATTTGTTTCTACAAATTTATCAAGATAGTCAATATACAGTTGTTTTTGTTCTGCTTCGGTATGTTTTCCGAGAGGCCAGTCGATTTCGAATGTAGTAGCCATCCAAACGCCGCGCAGTTCGGGTTTGGGCATTACGCTTTCTTCTGCAATAACAATGGGCGACTCATAAATCGCTTCCTGTTTGTCATCTTCGCTGCAAGCTGCAAATGGCAGTATTATTACTGCAAACAGCGCTAAATATTTTATTTTATTTATCATAATTTATTTTTTTTATAATTAAGTGAAATATTCATAAACTTATTTCCAGTCATCATTTAAATAGTAATATTCATCGTATTCTTCTGCCTTGGGCGCTTCAATAAACACAAATCCCGAATTGGGAGATGCGCCGAGCAGATACAGAAAATCAGAATCTTCAGATATTGCCCAGTTGAAATTTGCAGGGTATGCGCTTGCAGTTGCCGAGCCTTTCATGTCATATTTCAGTTCAGGTATTTTGCTGCCTGCTTCCAACAGTTCAAGCGCTTCCTGCGTTGTTGCTCCGCGAGTAATATCATATACATGCAGAATGTTGTCGGGGCAGTTAACTGTGCCCAAATTCGCCGTAACAAATCCAAAATAGCGTTTTTCATTATAATTGAATATGCGTGGATCTGATGCTCCTAATGGAAAGGCGGTTGTTGCCATTGAATATTGTACTGTTCCATCATAACTTACCAAATGAATTGGAATATCTGCTTTGGTAAAAAGATATTCGGTTGTAGAGCCTTCTACCAGATTGAAATAATTCCACAGGCGCGTGCCGTACGCCATTGGAATAGCAACAGGCTCTGATAAAGTTGTAAAACCTGTAACTTTTATACGTACAAGATTGTGTGTTGAGTTAGTTCCCGAGTATATATATCCGTTTCCATTTTCATCAAGGTTAACCGACAAATCGTCTCCAACGCGAGCCAGTGGCGCTGTTTCCGAAAATACTTTGGTGGGAACAGCGGTAGCATTATCCCAGTGATATATAGTGAATGGAGCAGCGGTGCTTGTTACCAAATTGCAGACATAAATGTGTCCGTGAGAAAACCGTCCTGAACTTACAGTATAAGCGCCTCCGCCTACATCTGTCATATCCAATGCTATAGGATTTATATTTCCCTGTTTTAAGTCATCTAATTTAAGCAGATGCAAATTAGTACCATTAACGCGAGATACTATTAATACATGTTCTGAATCTATATCGGCGCTGCGAGTGAGAATACCATCAAAATCAGGATATATATTGCCTCCTGATCTTGCATGGTCATAAACTTTTGCTTTTGTAAAATCTGCTCCAAAAATAGGCATGCTTAAACGTATTGTAACAAGGTATTCGCGATATCTTTTGCCGTTGACAACAGTTACGGTTAACTGTTTTTGAGTTTCGCCTTCGGCAACAGTGAAGTCGTAAGTTTCCTGGTCAAGATGCGCTCCTTCTGGCAAATCGACTGCAAATCTTACTGCGCTTAAATCGGAGAGTGAATCAAGTTTGGGAAATTTGATTTCTTTTGTTAATTCATTTACTTTACCGGGTATTACCGTATCTGCAACATTCAATATTCTGATATTTCTGATATATGTTAAATTGGGAGAATCCGAAGTATCGTAATTATCTTCGCTCTCACATGAAATCATCATTGTGCAAAACGGAATGATGATTAATGCTATGTATTTTATTATATTCTTCATAATATTATTATGTTAATTTTAATTTAATATTTTATAAATCATTAGACCAGCCTTCGGTTTGAGCAAGTTCATAACCTTTGTTTTGATAGTCTCTTCTTTGTAGTCGTCCTACAGGAGATAAATAAGGATTAGTGCCGAATACATCAAGGAAGGGTAAGCGTCCTCTTATATTTGTGGGCGAATAAAATCCTTTTATTGCGTTTCCGTTTGTGCCGTCATAAACAATCAGCTTTCCATCCATATCGGTAACAGCCAGTACTTTTTCCTTTGATTTTATAAGCAAGCCATCGATTTGGGATGCATCTATCCATGTGCCTCTCAGAATATCAGGATATTTAGTGTCATCCATATATTCAAGTTTTTTCCAGCGTTTCAGGTCTAACAAACGTGAATGTTCGCCATAAAATTCCATACGTCTTTCTCTGCGAATTTCCCAAATTAATTGAGGAACATCGCCTCTGTCTGGACTGCTTGGCAAATTTGTCAAGTCCATCTTGGCGGTTGGTTTCACTCCATTTGCTACTGCATCTGCATCAAGAGGTCTGCTGCGTATTTTGTTTATTGAAATATCAATATCATCTTGAGTTACGGCGATGCCTCCCAGCGTTGCCAATTCTGCTTTTGCTTCAATCCAGTTTAACAAAACTTCGGCATAGCGCATTACGGGATAATCGTTTTTATTGTTTGCGCCTGCGTATTCCGCCGACAGAGATGTTCCTTCATCAAGATATCTAAGTCCTTCTCTGCTTATAAATTTTGTGGCATATAAACATGAACTTGAAGATCTGATAGTCGGTTTTTTATAAAAAGTGGCTTCAAATCTCGGGTCGCGTCTTGTTATCAGACTGTCAAGCGTAAAAATTTTATTGGCTGGATCGGCAGATGTTTGCCAGTCGCTGCCATCATTGCATATAAAAGATTTAATTAATGCCAGATTAGCATTGTAATAGCGTCCTTCCGTCATATTACAGCTGCTTGCAACGGAGTGTTTTGCTCTTGATCCGTCATAATGTCTGTAAAATATCACTTCAGGGTTGGATGCCAAATCATCAGAACCGAAAAGACTGCGAAAATCGGACATTGAGTATTTGCCGATTAAAGAGTTGGCTGCATTAATGGCAAGATTCAGGAATTTTTTTGCTCTTTCCGAATCATTGTTATGATATTTTTGCCATGTTCCTTCAAACAATGCCCAGCGGCTTGCAAAAGCTGCAACAACATCTTGATTAACATAAGCCGCGCCTTCTCTTGATTTTGTTCTTACATTATTTAATGCAAACACAAAATCATCATAAATTTTATCCATTACTTCGTTGCGCGGAGTGCGCGGTTTGTATAATTCTGCATAATCGTTACTTTTTATTTCATGTTCATAATAAGGCACATCGCCAAAAACGCTAACTAATCCTGCATAATCCAAAGCTCTAAAAAAACGTCCTATTCCTGTCCAGTGGTTTTTTGCTTCTTCGCTTAAAATGCCGCTCATCTTCGTTTCTATACGGTCTAACATTACATTGGCTTTACGCAACCATGAAAAATTCCAGTCGGGACCGCTATAATTTGCTAGCCATGGAAGGTTTGCCGTTCCTGTTGTAGATACTGCATCTGTATTGTTGCCTCTTGAATTGGGAACTATCTGTTCAAAATAAGCCTGATAGCCATCGCTGACAATATCATCGTTGAACAAATATCCTAATTGCGCCGCGTAAGCAGAACTGTTTTCTCTGTTATAACCAACAAAGTAACGTTCGTAAAATCCGTTGGCATAATATCGCAGGTTTGTTTCGCTCGTCCAAAAGGTTTCATCATCCCACTCGTTCAATTGAGGACGGTCAAGGATGTCGCTGCATGAAGTAAGCGAAAACATGACGCACGAAAATAATATTAATATTTTTGTCTTCATAATTACTATTTTTTTTATATTTATATTCATAATTTTCTATTTTTAAAAGTTTAGTTGAACGCCTACCGAAGCCGACTTGAATGTTGGCGTACCTGTGCCTGTACGGCCTAAATTGTAACTACTGCTAAACATCGAATAACCGGTAATAGCTTCAGGGTCGATTGGCAATCCTCTTAAATTGTCAAAAGTGAAGAAATTTTCAAGAGATACATAAACGCGAGCATTGGTGAATAATATTTTTTTCATTAATTTTTCGGGTACTGTATATCCAAATGTTATATTTTTTATTCGCAGGTATGCCATATTAAGCAAATAGCGTGATTGTACCTGTAAGCTGTAATTGGTATTACCAGTGGCGTTATTCCATGGTTTCGGATAAAAAGCATCTGTTCTGTCGGGTGTCCAGTAATTTCCTGCTATGGCTTGTGGTATAGCGCCATCGTCAGCATTGTAGCCGGGAATAGCCAGTTGTCCAGAACCCCATATTTTACGGGCGCCTACGCCTTGGAAAAATATTGAAAAATCAAAGCCTTTCCAGTCTGCGCCTAATCTAAAGCCGTACTGGTAGCGAGGCGTAGAATTTCCTATTACTTTTCTGTCTCCCGGGTCTCCAAAGGTCGATGATCCAGGAGTGATATATCCATCTCCGTTCAAATCTACAAATTTAACATCTCCGGGACGGAATATCTGCACTCCATCGCCGCCTTCAAGTGAGGTTTGATATACAGGATTTGGTCCTGCTAACATGTATGAGTCTTTACCATTTCCCTTTAGTCTGATAGTGATTTTTCTCATTTTTCCATTTTCATCATATACAAAATCTTCTGCTTGATACAGTCTGTCGGTTACATATCCCCAAACATCTCCATAGCGAGCGCCTGTTGCCCAAGCATTGGTAATTGATCTGTCTCCCCATGGAGTTAAATAATCCGCTCCTTTTGTTATTCGGGTTGTAGCATCAGATAATGTTGCCATGCCGTTAATGCCAAGTCCGTTGCTGAATCTGTAATTAAAGTCAAATGCAATTTCCCAGCCGTTGGTACGAAGGTTTCCATAATTACCTTTTGGCGCTCCTGTTCCAAATGTATAAGGGACAGCATCACCCGGAATAATCATATCTTTGGTATCGCGGCGATACCAGTCGAACGTTAATCCTATTCTGTTTTTCCAAAAACGTAAATCAATTCCAATATCCAAAGTTTCTATATTTTGCCATTCTATATCGCCTGAAACGGCATCAGGTGTTCTGTATGCCAGATTGGGTTTAATTCCATTCATCCAGTATGAATCGTAAACTATTACTAACGGTACATAAAGATGATTTGGCACCGACTGGTCTCCAATGCTTCCGTATGATACCCTTACTTTTGCAAAGCTGAGTATATCCTTAATGTTTTCCATAAATTTCTCTTTAGAAACAGTCCAGCCTGCCGAAACTGAAGGATACCAGCGCCATTTGAGATGTTTCGGAAATTTAGAAGAACCATCATATCTTAAATTGGCTTCGAGGAGATATTTATCCTTGAATGTATAATTAATACGTCCGAAAAATCCTAATTGCGCTTCCCAGAAAGACTCGCTTGAAACAGTTTGTGTGCCTGTAGCAAAGTTAAACTGAGGGTTATCGTAATTTTTCAAGGTGTCTCTGCGAGCATAATGGTATTGATCATCGCTTGCAACGCTGTTCATACCTGCCATTAGTTTTATTTCATGTACTTCGTTAAAATTGAGATTGTAAGTACTGTACACATTGAAAACATTACTGCTTGTATTTGTTGATTTGCGGCTAATATAACTGCCAGTGCTTCCATTCATATTATACTCGCCTGTTGCATTGTTGCCCACAGGGCTAAACAGATAAGCAGGAATACCTCCATCTGAAACTATATTTCCGCCATCATCCACATAAACAAAATCGCCGTTGCTGTTTGTCCATGGCTTTAGCAATCCAGTTTGCGCCCATGTGTCATAAGCAAAAAAAGTAGGCAGACTCTTTTCTTCTATATCGTCCTGTGTAACGTGCGTGTAATCAAATTTAATATCCCAGTCCTTGTTAATAGTAACGGTAGCGCCAAGATTTATATTTGTATAAACGTTTCTCTTGCTTGATGTAGTTGTATTTGCAAATTCGTAAACGGGACTTCTCAGGGTATTACCAAACTGGTCTTTTGTTGTTATGGGAAAACTTGCTCCCCAGCGATAAGCATATACCCATGGGTCGCCTGCTGTCGTAGTACCAACGCTTGGATAACGTTTGTTGCGGTCAGAATAAATAATTCCGCCGCGTATTGTGAGATATTTGTTAATTTCAGTAGAAATGTTCAAAGATGTATTGTATCTTTTAAAATCATCAATTTTTGCAGGTTTTATCATGCCTGTCTGGTCTAACAGCCCCATTCCGAGATGAAATGATGTTTTTCCGCTTAAGCCTGTAATACTTAAATTTTGTGTGAATGTCGGCGCCCACTCTCTCACTAATAAATCAACAGCATCAAAAGTGCGAATGCTGTATTTGGAAGCTGTGGCTTGGTCGTAATACCAGTCTCTTCCATAAACTAAAGGATCGGATGAGGTAATTGTGCCTCCGTATTTTTCCTGCCATTTTTTTGCTTTTTCTATAGACGTTTCGCTTATCCTCCAAAATGTGCCGGGAAATGTATTCTCTCTTCTGTCTTCAGGATCTCTGGTTCTGGTGGCATCCAAAGTATATTGCATACCGTCTATGCCTGCCATATCCAAATCTTTGGCTCTGTTTTGCCATGAATAGTTTGATGAATAGGAAACATTAACCGATTCTTTCTTTGCTCCTTTTTTTGTAGTGATCAATACTACGCCAAAAGCAGCTTTAGCGCCGTAGATAGATGAAGATGCTGCATCTTTCAATACTGATATTGATTCAATATCATCAGGATTTACCAACTGAATACTTGGTATTTCTACGTTATCCATCAAAAGCAATGGTTTTGAACCGCCTTCAATAGAAGCTACCTGCCCACGTATTTTCATTATAGGGTCAGAACCAATTTCACCGCTTGCAACCACAACCGATAATCCGGGTACCGTTCCCTGCAATCCGCGCCCAACGTCTGCAATAGGGCGGCTTGACAATGTTTTTTCTACATTAACAGATGCAACAGCGCCTGTCAGATTTTCTTTGCGCTGAATTCCATAACCTACAACCACCGATTCGCTCAGTGTGGTAGCGCTTACCTTTAACGTAACGTTAATCTGATTGTCATCGCCTACAACAATCGACAGTTCTTCGTAACCGATTGCCGAAAATACCAGCGTTTGACCCTTTTCAACCTGAATTGAATATTTACCATCAATGTCAGCCGCAATTCCTTTTTTGGTCTCTTTAACCAAAACCGTAGCTCCGGGAATGCCTTGCTGATCATCCCCGCCAATTACTTTACCTGTTACCGTTTTTGTTTGGGCAAATGCCGAAACGCCAACAAATGAACAGATAATTAAACACATTAAAAATTTTTTCATAACCATTTTGTTTTACATAAAATTTTTTGTTCTGATAATTTATATATTTATTTGTTCTGATAATTTTTGATTTATAATTGAATAATTTAGTGAAATCCGCACCTGCCGATGCAATTCCGATACGTTACCGAATGACATAGACGCGAGTAAATCATCTCCGAAATGATTCAATCGGAGCATGTTATTCAATATATTTTGTATCTTTGCCATAATTTACTATATTTCACCAATGTGCCGTATGTTTGTCCCATAATTTACATTATGTTAAGTTTGGACAGACAAAAGTAATTAAATTTTAAGAAATTACAAATTTCCTAAAAAAATAATTTTTTATAAAGAAATATCTAATTGCCTGATAATCTATGACAATTTATTCCCGAAACTTAACATAATGTAAATTATGGGACAAAAAACGTTCGGAGATGAATGTTAAAAAAAACAAAAAAAATTTTTTTTTTGAGGGAGTGGGAGAGGTTTCTATTATTTGGTTTTTTCTGGATTGGCTGCGCTACAGTGATTGGTAATTTTTCCTGCATTTTCATGTATTTTTTGATTTATTTTTACCGTTGTTTTCGGCATAACAATACAAAATCCTGCATTATTTCCCAAAAAATTTTACCATTATTTTATTATAATATCAATAAAGTGCATAGTTAGCAGTAAGGGACTGTTTATTGTGCGAAAAAATTTTTGTAGTGTTCGTAACGTTCAATAATTTCGCGGACAAAAGAAATGGTTTCTGCGCTTAAGAAATACTTTTGCTGCACAGAACTTTTATTGCTTTTTTCTCTTCTGTTTGCATTTTCAACATCGCTCCAAATGTTTGGATTAAGACCTTTTTGTGCGGTATTTTTTCTGAAAATATCAATTTTGCCATGTCCCGAATTGTAGGCAGCAAGCACAAACTTTATGCGTTCCGTTTCAGTTAGAGTTGAATCTTGGGCAAAATAATTTTCAAGAAATTTAATCAACTTGATTCCAGCAGCAATATTTTTTTCATTGCTGTTGATGCTGTCCAATCCGAGAAATGTAGCCGTTTGCGGACGAATCTGCATTAATCCCATAGCATCTTTATTCGATTTTGCATCTGATAAAAATTGCGATTCCTGACATATCAGCGAAGCTATCAAACGCCAGTCCCAATCAATAGTGGCGCTGTATTTTTTTATCAATTCATCATATTCTGAAATATATGTCGGGCGCGGGTTTGCCTTGCCTGCAATATTATATTTTACCGTTGACAGTTTATAATCTTTTGTTTCGATATAAGTTTCCATCCACGAGTTGATATTTCGTGCAAGTCCGTTATTTTTGTCGGATACAACCCAAATTGCCTGCGAAAAGTTTTTATCCGTATATACATAATTAATATTTTTAAGATTAATAATGCTGTCTGTTTTCTTATCACATACAACAATATCAGCATCATTTGAAAAAAGCAAATTCAATCGTTTGTTCATATCTTCTTCCAGTATGAAAACAGGTTTGAGGTCTATTGTTTTACAGTATTTATTTATCAATTCAAATTGATAACCGGCTACTTGACCGTTTTTCAAAAAGTAGGCGCCGTTATCCGTTCCCAATGCAAAAACAAGACAATCGGGTTTCACAAAATAAAACAACGCGCTATTGTCGGCAATCTTCTTCGGATGCAGCAACATGCAGCAAACAACAAACAAAAGTACTGTATTTTTGCGCCGCCAAATCAGCCGATGTATAAAGGTTTTATAAGGGTTCAATATTAATTATTTAGTTGAAAAAATGCCATGTTACGCCAAGTCGAAGCAATGTTGCATTGTTTCTCGGATAGTGCAGCGCGGAAAAATATTCAGAGCCGAATGAGTTTTTGAATACATTTGTCATTTTCACAAAAATAACAGTACGTTTCCATTTGAAATTTGCAAATGCTTCAGTGTAAGGGAAATTTCCTGTTTTTTTCTCTTCCTGAACATGGAAATCGCCCAGAGCAGGATTGTATGCATAAGCGTAATAACTCGTATTATAACGAACATCCAATCCTATTTGCGCCGTAAGTACCGATTTTACCAGAGACGCCTGCAAATACCAACTTGCATGAGCGCTTATTTTGGGCAGGGGAAGAATTTTGTCATTTCCCGAAATTTGCATCAATATTTCGTTGTCGAAATGAAACAGCCAGAGTTTGAAATTTTTCTTCACAAAAACTGATGTAACGCTCAAATTTCCGCTGTACTGTCGTGGCAAAGCGGAAGTATCATTATAAATATGATTTTGTATCAATGCCTGCTTTATTCCCAGTTCCAGATCCCAATCGGGAATAGAAACAGCGCCTTCAATTTGCGTGCGGGCAGTTGTTTCAAAATCATTATTCCATACAAGATGATTTGAATAATAGTTTTTTTGAAAAAAGTTTGCTTCATAAAATTGAAATAAAAATCTTCCTTTGAAATGTATGCCGTTTGTCAGCGGATACAGTGAAATGCGAATATTTCCATCTACTGTAAAATTTTTTTTTCCTGTAATAAAATATCTTGTATAGCCGTTCCATTCAAGGTATCTGTTAAATTTTCCGGCGGCGTTTGCATAAAAATACAAATCATTTTCTGAAGATTCATTTGTATTTGTGAGATACTGATCAGGATTGAAAATATAATACTTTTGATTTCGATAGGCTAATCCGCCTGCGATTGTAGAAATTATTGCATCTGAAGCCCATGGTTGAATTCGGGCAAAAATTTTGGCATCAAACAGCGATGTTCTCGATGAATCTCGCGAGCGTGAAGCGTTGTAATACCATTGGCGATAATAATTTTCATTTTCTCCTCTCGCGTCCGAATATATTCGCTTGAAAGCTGTGTATTCAAATGAATTGCCTAAATATATAAGCGTTCCTTCGCCAACTTTTATTTCGGTATTTTCCGCATTGTTTTTTCTGAAAAAATCAAGAGGAATGCCAAGAGAATGAGTAAGGAAAAACGTTTGTTTTCGCAGTGTATTGCGTGCATTTACAAGATTTACATTAATGTCTTCGGAACTGATAATTGTATCTGTAATATCAGTATCGTTTCGTATTCCTCCGTTTTCTCTGTTTGAAATGTTGTTAAAAGAGTAAGCGGCATGAGCCACATAGCGTTTTCCCGTATAAGATGCAAACAGTGAAAATGCTTTATTGTCTGTTGCTTCGTTTATATATTGTCCTTTTGTACCGTAGCGTTGATAAAGCAGCCCTATATTAAGTTCGGGTTTAATATTTTGCGTATGCAGCGCTCTGATATCCGATTCTTCGTTAAGTTTGCTTCCCGATGTTTGATATGATAAAACTGTAAACGGTCGTTTGGTATTGTAAAATGGCGTATTGTCGGGGTAGAATGTATAAGTATCGTAAGGTTCAAAGAATTTGAAATATTCATTGTTTTTGCGTTGAAAAAAATCGTGAGAAACTGCTGCGCTTCCTGCCGCGCCAAGAAATGTTGCTCCTGCGGAAGTTTTGAAAAACGGATATTCTATACGTACATCATTTGGCAAAGTGTCGTTTACAGGAATACGTTCTATTGTGTTAAAATAAGGATTGTGTTTCCACGAAAAATTAAGAATATTTTTGTGCCAGTCGCCGAAAATATAAGTAAGCAATGTATCTGTTTTTGTTTTTTCCTGCTTGGTTGCCGTGCTTCCCAAAATATCCAGAGAATCGGTTTGGCAAAAGATTTCGCCTTCGATTAGTATTAATGCAAGAAGCAAAACATATTTTAAAAAGTATCGTTTCATTTTGCAAAAATAATGAATTTTATCGTTTTAAGTAAACATTTCATAAAGATATTTCAAGAAATTCATGAAGCGGCAATGTCAACATGTAATTATACAGCCTTTTTTTTGCATTAGATAAAAAGAAAAAACAAAAAATTGCATGGATACAAAAAAAAATGTACATTTGTTATCTTATTTTGAATAATATATTGAATAATGGAGCATAATAAATATGCCGATATTTCGCTTGCTGTTGAATTGAAAAGGTATTTTGGATTCGATTCATTCAAAGGAAATCAAGAGGATATAATCCGTAGCGTTTTGAATGGTAACGACACTTTTGTGCTTATGCCTACTGGTGGAGGAAAATCTCTGTGCTATCAACTGCCAGCTTTAATAATGGATGGTACGTGCATAATCGTATCGCCGCTTATTGCATTAATGAAAAATCAAGTGGATTCTATTCGTGGTTTCAGCATAGATGAAGGAATTGCCCATTTTCTTAATTCATCTCTCAATCGCGCACAAATTGCAATGGTAAAACAGAATATAATTGAAGGACGTACAAAAATGCTGTACGTAGCGCCCGAATCGCTGACAAAAGAAGAAAATATTCAATTTCTCAAAAACATCCAAATATCATTCTACGCAATTGACGAAGCCCATTGCATATCGGAATGGGGACATGATTTTCGACCGGAATACAGACGGATACGTTCCATAGTAAGCGAAATAGGCGTAGCGCCAATAATTACGCTTACCGCAACAGCCACGCCAAAAGTGCAAAACGATATTCAAAAAAATCTTGGAATGATGAATGCAAAGGTATTCAAATCATCATTCAACCGCCCCAATCTGTATTACGAAATTCGTCCCAAAATAAATGCCGTAAAAGAAATCATCAAATACATAAAAAACAACGAAGGTAAATCGGGCATAATTTATTGCCTTAGCCGAAAACGAGTTGAAGATGTAGCCGAAATATTAAGAATAAACGGAATAAAAGCCTTAGCCTATCATGCAGGAATGGATTCGGCTACGCGCTCTGAACATCAGGACAGGTTTTTGATGGAAGACGTTGATGTTATCGTAGCAACTATTGCATTCGGAATGGGTATTGACAAACCCGATGTGCGTTTTGTTATCCATTTTGATATTCCAAAAAGTCTTGAAGGATATTATCAGGAAACAGGAAGAGGCGGACGCGACATGGGCGAAGGTCAGTGTATAGCTTTTTACAGTTACAAAGATATTCAGCGGCTCGAAAAATTCATGCAGGGCAAACCCATTGCCGAACAGGAAATAGGAAAACAATTATTGCTCGAAATGGTTACCTATGCCGAATCGGCGGTATGCCGAAGAAAAACTCTGCTTAATTACTTCGGCGAAGAATACACTGAACCTAACTGCTATAATTGCGACAACTGCCTGCATCCCAAAGAAAAATTTGAAGGCAAGGAAGATATGATACTCGTACTTGAATTAATATTAAAAGTAAACGAAAAATTCAAAGCCGAACATATCATAAATATCATTTGCGGCGAAAGAGATTCAACTACCAAATCGTACAGACACGAAGAACTCGAAGAATTTGGAATAGGAAAAGACCAAAGTCCACACTATTGGAACGCAATTATCAGACAGGGATTGATACTGCATTTTATTGACAAGGAAATTGAAAATTACGGTTTGCTTCGCATAAGCGACAAAGGACGAGATTTCTTGGAAAATCCATACTCTTTAATGCTTATGCGCGATCACGAATTTAACGAACAGGATGAAGATGATGACTTGTTAAGCACAAGAAACGGCAGCAGTGGCGCCGCAGACGAAGAACTTTTTGCAATGCTGAAAGATTTAAGAAAATCTATTTCAAAAAAATTAAATCTTCCGCCTTTTGTGCTTTTCCACGATACATCGCTCGAAGATATGGCTACACAATATCCTATAACAATCGACGAACTGAAAAACTGTCAGGGCGTGGGCGAAGGCAAAGCAAAAAAATACGGAAGCGAATTTGTAGAATTGATAGAAAAATACGTTGAAGAAAAAGAAATAGAACGCCCGCTTGATATGATTGTTAAATCAATGGGATACAAATCTGCCGCCAAAGTTTTTGTTATTCAAAGTATAGACCATAAACTGCCGCTTGACGAAATTGCCCATGCAAAAAATATAGAAATGGACGAACTGCTTACCGAAATAGAAGTGATAGTAAATTCAGGCACAAAACTGAATATCGACTATTACATTAGTTCTACAATAGACGACGACAAGCGAGACGAAATTTATGACTATTTTCGCAATAAAGCCGCTACCGATTCGATTGAAGATGCAATGAACGAACTGGGCGACGATTATACAGAAGAAGAAATACGCCTGATACGAATAAAATTCATGTCCGAATTTAATTAAAAATTAATGATATACGTGCATCCCAAAAAATCGCTCGGACAACACTTTTTGCATGACAGGCAAATTGCCGAACGCATAACGCAAAGCATAGCCGACAATACGGAATCACTGCTTGAAATCGGCGCAGGCACAGGCATACTGACCGAATTTTTGCTCAAAAAAGACATCGATTTTAAAACTGTTGAAATTGATGGAGAATCAATCGCTTTTTTGCGCAAAACATTTCCAGATATTAAAGACAGACTAATCACAGGCGATTTTCTGAAACAGAATCTGCATGATATATTCAACAGACCTTTCAGCATTATCGGAAATTTGCCTTATAACATCTCATCGCAGATATTTTTCAAAATTATTGACGAAAAAAATTATATTAATGAAGCCGTTTGCATGGTACAAAAAGAAGTTGCAGAACGAATAGCCGAAAAACCGGGTTCAAAAACCTATGGAATTTTGAGCGTCTTTGTTCAGGCATTTTATGATGTTGAATATCTTTTTACGGTTCACGAAAACGCATTTACGCCGCCGCCAAAAGTAAAATCAGCAGTTATTCGCCTTACGCGGAATTCGGTTAATCATTTAAATTGCAATGAATCGCTTTTTAGAAAAACGGTAAAAGCAACGTTCAACCAGCGGCGCAAAACCATTCGAAATTCATTAAAATTGATTACAGGCGACAAAAAAATTCCTGAAAACAGATTTTTGTCATTACGACCCGAAACATTAAGCGTATCGGATTTCGCAGAACTCACCAATATCGTAGAAAGTTTGTTGACGCCGAATATTGCATGATGCTACAATGAATTGATGCTGTCATACTTTGCCTGCACAAAATAAGAGATTAATGGGCAAGTGAAGAGTGAAAAGTAGAAAAATAACTTTCAACTAAAAACGACTAAATATTTTTTTTCGTAGCAATCATCTTATTTCAATTCTTATAATTATCTTTGCAACCGAAATTAAATTTATAAAAAAATAAGATATGAAACTAAAATTATTATCTGTTGCAATGATTATTGCGGTTTTTTGCTCATGCAACAGCGGTAAGAAAACCGAACAGCAAAATCAGCAAACCGACACTGCAATTACTAACGAAACAGTGCAGTCCGCCAACGAAAATGTGGAAGATACTGTTAAAAAAGAGGAACAAACTATGCCAGAAATTAAAAAAGAAGAACCCGCAAAAGCGGTAAAAGCAAAAACATACGGAGCGCCTGTGTTTGATATTGTAACATCGCTGGGTACAATACGTATTAAACTTTACAATGAAACGCCCAAACATCGCGACAATTTCGTAAAACTCGCCGAATCGGGATATTACGATGGCGTGCTTTTTCATCGAGTAATAAAAGATTTTATGATTCAAACGGGAGATCCCGATTCAAAAAATGCACAGCAGGGCGCTCGTCTGGGTGTAGGCGGTCCTGATTATAAGATTGATGCGGAAATTCTTCCACAACTCAAACATAAAAAAGGAGCAGTTGCAGCAGCTCGACAGGGCGACCAGATTAATCCCGAAAAAAAATCATCAGGTTCACAGTTTTACATTGTCCAAAATCAGCAGGGAACGCCATTTTTGGATGGAGCGTACACAGTTTTTGGCGAAACATTAAGCGGGCTTGATGTTGTTGACAAAATAGCAACCGTAAAAACAGGTCAGGGCGACAGACCCGATACAGATATTAAAATAGAAAAAATTGTTCGCATAGAATAGATTTTGCTAACATGAAAAACAAAATACAGGAACTGCTCAGCCATGTTGAAACATTTGCTTCCGAAAAGCTTGAGCAGGTCGAAGATTTTCGAGTAAAAATGCTTGGCAAAAAAGGAGAAATAACTCAATTGTTTGAGCATTTCAAAACATTTACAGCCGAACAGAAACGCGAACTTGGAAAAGATTTAAACGAACTTAAAGCAAAAACGCTTGAAAAAATAAACTGTTTAAAAGAACAGTTTGAACAGTCGCAGGAAAAACTGTCGGTAGATTTTGACATGACAAAGCCTGCAAATAATGCGCCTGCAGGTTCGCGGCATCCAATATCAATAATGAAAAATAAAATTGTTGATATTTTCAAACGGCTTGGATACGTCATTGCCGAAGGACCGGAGATAGAAGACGACTGGCACGTGTTTAGCGCATTGAATTTTCCGCCCGAACATCCTGCACGCGATATGCAGGACACGTTTTTCATTGAAAAAAATCCCGACATACTGTTGCGCACTCATACAAGTTCGATGCAGGTGAGGGCAATGCAACAAAGCAAACCGCCGATTCGCATAATCTGTCCCGGGCGCGTTTTCCGCAACGAGGCAATTTCGGCGCGGGCTCACTGTATTTTTCATCAAATAGAAGGTTTGTATATAGACGAAAACGTGTCGTTTGCCGACCTTAAGCAGACATTGCTGTATTTTGCCCGCGAAATGTTTGGAACAGATACGAAAATACGGCTTCGTCCTTCCTATTTTCCATTTACCGAACCATCTGCCGAAATGGATGTTTCGTGTAAAATTTGCGGAGGCAAAGGCTGCAATATCTGCAAAGGCACAGGCTGGCTTGAAATAATGGGCTGCGGAATGGTTGACCCAAACGTGCTTGAAAGTTGCAAAATTGATTCAGAAAAATACACAGGTTTTGCATTCGGAATGGGAATTGAACGGCTGGCAATGCTCAAATGGCAAATACGCGACTTGCGTCTTTATTTTGAAAACGATATACGATTCCTGCAACAGTTTAATTCGGTGATTTGAATTTATCAAGAATTTTGAATATAAATGACAACCACTGTCACAATTGAAATTATGACAGTGGTTTTGTTTTTAATTATTATGGCAGGATTAGTATTTTTTAATTATCAATAGACCTCCCATCCTTTATCAGTTGCTATGCTTGTATTGCAGGTCGCCGTTCCCGGATTTCCTGCTATCGAAATATCAGGACTTGTTGTTACTGTTGGCAGGGCAGTAAATATATTATTCAAAGCGTCAGCCGATAACTGATTGGTTGCAAGATTCACAGGAGTGGAATACATGGTGCTTGTACCCAATGCAACGCATCCACTTATATCCAAACTTGCAAGCTGATTATTGCTGCATATCAAATACGTTAACGCCGTACAACCGCTTACATCCAAACTTGCAAGCTGATTGCTTTGACAACCCAGTTCCGTTAACGCCGTGTGATTTGACAGATTCAAATTTACAAGTTGATTACTGGCACAATATAATGTCTCTAACGATGTGTTTTTTGAAAGATCTAAACTTGACAATTGATTGGAAGAACAACTTAAAGACGTTAATGCAGCGCACCCGCTTACATCCAAACTTGTTATGTTTTTGCTCGTAACATCCAGTTTGGTTAACTGTTCTTCAATTATCCGTACCGTATGTGAGGCATTCTCCTGATAGCCATGCACAATATTGGCTTGTACTATGTTCACATAGTCATCTGTTGTGCCATCGCCCCAGTCAATCGTCAATTTTTGAGCCGTAGCATTGAAAAATATTACAGCGCTGGTAAATGTAAATTCAACATCCGGCACAAGCGCCTCCTGCTCTACGCTAACTGTTTCCGTTAATTCGCCAGCTGTGATGGTTACTGTTGCAGTGCGGGGATTGTCGAATGTTGTATTTTCGGCTACGTTCACTGTTATTGCGCCGTTGCCGATGGCAGATGCGCCGGTTAAAGTACACCATGTTTCGGCGCATGTTGCCGTCCATGATGCATTGCTTGTTACGTTTATGGTGTAAGAGCCTGCTGTTGCCGTAGCCTGAATATTTTCGGGACTAACCGACAGTGTCGGCACAGGAGCAGGGTCGTCTTTTGAGCAACCGCTCATTACCATTAAGCCTGTAAAGGCTGCTAAAATTAAAAGGATTTTTTTCATCTTTTGTTAATTTAATTTGTTAATTTAATTTTAATTTGTTTTTAGTTTAAGTATATTTATTTAATTTAATTGTTAATTATGAATTATAGACTGTATTATGCCTGTATGATTTTCGCAGTAACGATACAAATACTGCAAGTTTCCATTTTGTATCTTTCAATGAAAGGGGTTCGTTGCCATTTCCTTTCAGGCAGGAAACCGCTCCCGCTAAAATCAGCAAAATTGCCGTGATTCTTACGCTTGTTTCTATTTCATTTGCAATCACAACATTTTCTGTCAAATTAACATTCGGGTTAAAATAATCGTTAACGCATAATAAGCAAAACAAAATTATTGTTACCACTGTGAATAGCAACTGTTTAATTCGTAATATGTATTTATCGTTTTTCATCTATAATTTTTCTCGTTTGCTATTTAGATGAAAATAATAGCGAAAACGATGCATTTACGCCATCGTTTTTAACTATTTTTAATATAACTTGTATTCATCAAACGTATTTAATTTATACAAAAACACAAAATGATTTTCAATACAATATATTAAAACACAAATAGTTATTACTATTCAACACCCAATTTTGTTAATAATTATCTGTTTTTTTTTTTAATGCGTTTATCCTGTATATACCTGAAAACTTCAGAATATTGTTATAACCAATTATCACCGTAATAATCAATGTTATAAAGCAATAATAATGCTAATTATCATTCCTTATGCAACTCTTTGCGGTTAATGCCGTTGCGTTTTTATTTTACTTTATATTTCAGATAATTACGTGTTAAAAATTAGATTTTATCGTTAGAAATTTTCGCAAAGATAGTTAAACAAGTTTGAATTTCCATATATTATTTTTTATTTTAATATACGGTAAAAATATGTAAGATATATATCAAATAAAATTTATATATATGGCAAATATAAATTATCTATATATTAAAATAAATTTTAACATATATATAACTAAATTTATTTAAGGAAAGAAATGAAAATCGGAAAGGATGAAAATAAGTTTTTGCACTGTATGGCGCTAAAAATCCCGCCTGCTTTTTGAAATTGCAGACGGGATTTTTATTGCTTGGATGTTAAATCTATTTTGAAAATATCAGTATTAAATCCTATATGTATTCTATTGAGACCTTTTCAAAACGTTCAAATTATGAAATAGAATAAAAAACTTTTGATTTTTTTATTCAGATTGTCTTTTGAAGTAAAAGTAAAATCATATACACACAGGAAAAATTATGCTTGTTTTGTATGACAAAAACAGTTACCTAAACTTACCTAAAAGCGATATGGTTGTTTCTGTGTGAGACACCGTCATTGTTGCCAAACAGCGAGTCGGACAAACAGCCGAATGTCAAGTATTTAGTTATTCGGACATTTTAAAAATGGGTTCTACAAATCTTTTTTCAGATTCAGGATGCCACTAAACTTGCCAAGAATCGCCGTCAATTTGGTCAACCAAAATAAATGTCCATATATTTTGAGTCGGGTACAAGGTAAATCGTCCTGCAATTTGTTCTTTGTCAATAGCAAGATTTCGATAGTTTAATCTAACAGCACCTTGATTATCACTCTTTATATCGTATTGGATCTGCCACATTTCGCCTGTTATTGTGTTTAATTCAATAAAAATCCACCTACTAACCTGAGTTTTGGATAAGAAGACAAAAAAGGCAAGTATTCTACAATTTTTTGTAATTTTGTACTTGATTAATTAATAAATAATTACATGTGATTATGAGTATACTTACCGACGACAAAATCACAGAATTTTTTTGTATAGTAGATGAATTTTGCAAAGAATTGTCAAAAGAGTTGACAGTAATACCAAAATTGGAGGATGACGGCAAAAAACATCGCAATCGTCCGTGAACAATGTCAGAGAGCGAGATAATCACCATCCTCTTGCTTTATAACTGCGGAAGCTTCAAAAACTTCAAACATTATTAACATGAGTTTTGGATAAGCCATACATCAAAAGCGAGGCAAATTAGAGATAATTGTCGTGATTCCGATTGCACAAAAGTTATCGGAAAATATAAAAGGATATATTCAAATGA
>JAISNL010000088.1 GCA_031276235.1 Prevotellaceae bacterium
TTGTCATGCGGCTTGAACAGTATAACAGTTACCGTTAGAACTCCGACAAATGAAACAAAATCTTATACAATAAGAGTTATTCGTATGTGTGGATTTACTGTTTCGCCTTCGGATACAACTATATGCGCAGGCGGTTCGGCAACTTTAAGAGCAATAAACGACGAAACAGAGGCAACATTTAAATGGTACGACAGTCAGACAGGCGGAACATTACTGTATACAGGTAACAATTATACGGTTTTTCCTGCATCTACAACAAATTATTATGTGTCTAAAACAATTTTGGGAACAGAAAGTGAACGTACAGAAGTAAGGGTAACAGTTGTTCCTTTGCCTGATGCTCCTGCGGCAAATAATGTTACCGCATGTGATGATGGAAATACTCACACGGCAAGCGCAACGGCAGGTACAGACGAATCTGTTATATGGTACACAGAAGCGACAGGAGGAAGTGTAACTATCGCTCCGAACAGAAACAGCGCAGGAACTGCAACGGCTTATGCTGCCGCAAAAAACAATATCACAAACTGTGAAAGCGCTACGCGCACTGCTGTTAGCGTTACAATATACGAATTGCCTGATGCTCCTGTGGCAAATAATGTTACCGCATGTGATGATGGAAATACTTACACGGCAAGCGCAACGACAGGTACAGACGAATCTGTTATATGGTACACAGAAGCGACAGGGGGAACTGTAACAAACGCTCCGAACAGAAACAGTGCAGGAACTGCAACGGCTTATGCAGCCGCAAAAAACAATATCACAAACTGCGAAAGCGCTACGCGCTCTGCTGTTAGCGTTACAATATACGAATTGCCTGATGCTCCTGTGGCAAATAATGTTACCGCATGTGATGATGGAAATACTTACACGGCAAGCGCAACGGCAGGTACAGACGAATCTGTTATATGGTACACAGAAGCGACAGGGGGAAGTGTAACAACCGCTCCGAACAGAAACAGCGCAGGAACAGCAACGGCTTATGCTGCCGCAAAAAACAATATCACAAACTGTGAAAGCGCTACGCGCACTGCTGTTAGCGTTACAATAAATCCCGTATATAATATAACTGTTCATGAAACTATATGTACAGGAGAAAGTTATACATTTAATGGAAATTCATATACATCAACAGGAGTTTACACAGACAGTTTAATATCAGCTTTGGGATGCGACAGCATTCTTACACTTAATCTGGATGTATTGCAATCATGCAATTCGCAAGAAATAAATACGGATAATGATTATTATGAATTGACTTATGGAGATAATATGTTTACTGTTACGGTAACTGCGTCAAGCGGTTTGCCTCTTACATTCTTTACAACGGGAACATCTGTTAATATACAGAATATCGCGGCAGGACAATATAACGTACAAATACAGGAAACAGGCACAACGACAGTAACATTTCAGCAGGCAGGAGACGATGAATTTGCCCCTGCAGAACTACATGTTACAATAACTGTAAATCCCGCCGAATTGACAATCAAAGCTAATGATGGCAGTATTTATGCAGGAGACGCCTTCCCCATATTCGGATATACTTGCAGCGGATTTGTATATGGCGAAGATTCTACCGTTCTCAAAAAAAATCCGACAATATCATGTTCGGCAACCACTACCGCCATTCCGGGTGAATATTCTGTAATAATCAGCGGAGCAGAAGCCGACAATTATACAATCCAATACATAAACGGCATATTAAAAATAAAAAAAATGCGAGAAAAATTGCCTAACGCATTTTCTCCATATAATAAAGATGAAATTAATGATATTTTTGGAGAAAACTATGATTTGATGATATTTAACAGATGGGGAATTCTCTTATTTAAAGGTAATAATGGCTGGGATGGAAAATATAAAGGTAAACTGGTAACTCCCGGCGTATATTACTATTATGCAAAAGACTCGAATGGAAATATATATAAAGGCTCTGTAATGGTGATTAAATATCATTAAACACATTAATATGTCTAACGTAATTAGTATTTTATCTGTTTGTATGCAAATCAAATTATTCATCTAACTTTGCAAAAAAACCATTTTAGAATGAGGCAGTATGATTTAGCAAACTTTTATAGCGTAAATTATTACATATACAGGCGGACAGCATACTAAATTTAAACGAATAAGATATTGTACTGATTATACTGAAGTACGAAAATAAACAAACAGGTTAACATAAAAATATTTATAAATTAAAATGATAGAAAAATATACAAAAATAGAAGGTAAGTGCTTTTTTTGCAATGAAACTTTTTCAAAAACAGGTATTAACCGCCATTTGCAATCTCATTTAATGCAAAAAGTACAAGAAAATGCAGCAGGATTATCCTATCTGATAAAAGTTGAACAAGAAGTTCAAAAGGGCAGTTCTATCTATTTCCTTTCGCTTTGGGTGGATGGCAAAACAACTCTTGAAAGAATTGACAGTTTTCTGCGCGATATATGGCTCGAATGTTGCGGACATTTAAGTTCCTTTACCGACCCGAAAAAACGTCGACATGCCAGTTTGCTTACTATGTTGGAAGCAGAAGAATTACTGGAACAGAATAAAATCAAAGAATACGAAAAGATCATGGAAAATGAAGTCGGCGAAATACCTATGAGCAGGAAAGCAAGCAAAGTTTTTAATAAAGGTTCTAAACTGGAATATCAATACGATTTCGGCAGTACAACATCTCTTGTGCTAACCGCTATTGACGAATACCCCATGCGAGCCGACCAGCCGATTGTGCTGCTCTCGCGCAACGAACCGCTGGAATTGCTGTGCGACACTTGCAAGAAAGAACCTGCAACGCAACTGTGTATAGTTCATGAGTGGGAGGGCAATTATATGTTTTGCGACAAATGCGCAAAAAAACACGCAAAACGATGTGAAGATTTTGAAAATTATGCCGCCATGCCGGTAGTCAACTCTCCCCGCATGGGAGTATGTGGTTATGATGGTGGGCATATAGATACAGAAAGAGATGGTATTTTTGTGAAAAAACATTAAAAACTCTTCTAAAAAACAAAATCGCGATATACGGTAGCGTCATAAATCATCAGAAATGATTACTTTGTCTTCAAATTAATCCAGACTGTTTATGACGCTATCATTTTTTTTATTTCATCCACATAAGTGCGGTCGTTGCATAGGCGCGGCACTTTGTTTTGTCCTCCGAGTTTCCCTTTTGATTTCAGCCAGTTGAAGAATGTTCCATGAGGCAGAGCAACAACATGAGGCATACCAAGACTTAAATTGTAGGAACGTTTTGCTTCGTAATCGGAATTTACTTTTTTGAGGGTATCATCAAGTATTTCTGTAAATTTTTCGATACTTGCAGGCGCTATTTCAAATTCGATTAACCATTCGTGTGCGCCGTTGGTATTTTCTCCAAAATAAACAGGTGCAGCCGTGTAGTCGCTAATAACGGCGTTTGTTTCGGCACAGGCTTTATTGAGCGCCGCTTCAGCATTGTCAATAACAATTTCTTCACCGAAAGCGTTTATAAAATGCTTTGTACGTCCAGTAATTTTGAAAAGATACGGAGATTTTGAGGTAAATTCAATGGTATCTCCGATTTTGTAACGCCATAATCCTCCGTTTGTCGAAATAATTACTGCATAATTTTTGCCTATTTCAACATCCTGCAACATTACTGTTTGCGGATTTTCTTTGTTCCATTCTTCCACGGGAAGAAATTCATAATAAATGCCGCAATCAAGCAGCAGCAATAAATCTTTATTTGCGGGCGAATACTGTACGCCGAAAAATCCTTCGGATGCGTTATATGTTTCCCAATAATTTACATTATCAGAAGTCAGAATTTTCTTATACTGCTCGTGATATGGAGTAAAAGAAACGCCTCCATGAAAAAACACTTCAAAGTTTTTCCAAATTTCGAGAATTGGTTTCTCTGTCTTTTTTACTATATATTTGAGCAAAACCATAAGCCACGAAGGAACTCCAGCCATAGCGGTTACATTTGCGCAGATTGATTTTGATGCGAGTTTTTCCAGTTTTTCTTCCCAGTCGGGCAAAAGTATTGTTTTGCGGTCGGGTGTGCGACTGAAATCAGCCCAAAAAGGGAGATTGCTTACAAGAATTGCCGAAATATCGCCTGTAAAAATTCCTCCGCCAAGCGCATTTATCTGTCTGCTGCCGCCAAGTACAAGCGTTTTCCCTGCAAGAATTTTGCTTTTGGGAAATGAATTGAGATAAAGCGCCAGCATTTCTTTTCCTGCCTTATAATGGCATTTGTGCAGCGATTCGCGCGTTACGGGAATATATTTGCTTTTGTCGCTTGTTGTGCCGCTTGACATTGCAATCCATCGCACAGGCGTGTCCCACAGCACATTTTGTTCTTTGCGCGTAACTATTCGTTCAATATACGGTTTCAAATCTTCGTAATCGCTTATGGGAACTGTCTTTTGAAAATCATCAGTGTTTTTTATTTTGTCAAAATTAAACCGATTGCCGAAATCTGTATTTTTTCCGTGTGAAATCAGGTTTTTGAATACTTCGCGCTGTATTTCGTCTCCGCATGAAATATAATGATTAACGTTTTTCATCGACGACATTAAAATTTTATTTCCGATTTTGGTCAGCATATTTTTACATCTAATAATTCAGTTAAAATAAAATAATTTACCAGTATTTGTTCTTATAATTTAATGCTTTTAATTGATTACTGAAAGGGTTTTTCAAGCCTCCTATAACTATATTTATTGTTATTGGATTTCCTGTAAAATTAACTTTATTACCTAATGTATAATCCACAATATGGTATTTTGCTCTTAATCCTATATAAGTAAACCTTTTAATATAATATCTATATGCAAATCCTATGGACAAATCGTAAGAATAAACATAGTATGGTTTTATGCCATTCTCTTTATCTTCCCCTATTACTTCAAGGTTGTCGAATGCTAAACCAGCAACCAATTGAATTTCATGTCTTTTTTTTGAATACATTTCGCGTCCTACATCTACTCCGATGTTTCCGCCAAAAAAATGTTTGCTTAATTGAGGTTCAGAATTTTTTCTTTTTACATAATAGTGATTGGGAGAATTTATGAATTTAAATGATATTGTTAGATCATAATTAATTTTTTTATGTTTGAAACCTGCTTGAAAACCTATTTCGGGATGTACGCCCAATAAGGTCAAGTTGCCTGTAGGTATCCAAGTTCCAACAAAAAACGAACCGTGATATAAACTTTGATTAACAACTTCGTTAACTGCCTCATAGTAATCGTTGTGCAACGCCGTACCTTCATATTTCATAGTTTGTATTTTTAAGAAAATACTGTCGCTATCTACTTTGTTGCTATAAAATTCAGACAGCAAATATTCAATAGATTCGGGATTATATGTTTTTTTCAAATCGTCCGCCAAATCACGAGTATATATGTCAAATTCTTGTCCGGGAGGAATAAATCCGTAATATTGTTTGTAATTGTCATAGTCATAATACAACGCTTTTTTTATCATCTCCATGCGATTTTGATAATTGATGATGTTATAAAGGATTTTTTCATGTAATACAGAATCAACAAAACTTCTTTCTTTCAATGATAAAAGAATTTTAGCCCTGAAAACAGGCTCTCGCATGCCACATTTGGTTTCCCAATAATTAAGCAAACTTTTTGCGGAATCAATTTGATTTTCTGTCATGTATTTCACAAAATACAAACTGCTGTTATATGAAATGCTGGAACAATCTATTTGCTTGCTAACCAGCAATTCATCCCAATTTTGACAAAATGCATTATTTGTAAAAAAGCAAAAAAATAGAATTAATATATTTTTCATATTCTAATTTATATGAATTTATTTCAAATTTTCGATATATTCTTTTTCCAGTTCGAGAAGTAAAACAGGTTCGTCTGTTGTGATATAATCAATGTTTTGCTCAAGAAAATATTTCATGTTTTTCGGGTCGTTTACCGTCCAAACGTTAATGCTGATTCCCTTGTTTTTTGCTTTCCTAATCATATCGGTATTCGCATTTAGCAGTTTGTAATTGAAATCCATACCGATTTTTTTGTCTAAACCGATGTCGTTTGTTTGTGTGCTGCTCAGGAATGACATACTCGCTTGCGGTCTTTTTTCTTTTATCCGCTGCAAATATGAATATTCAAAACTGATGTAGAAAATTTTGTCTTCGGCATTGTGCCGTTCAACGGCTTCAAGTATTTTGTCAACTGCGGCAAAACCGTGTTCCTTGCTTACCGCCGAAGGTTTTATTTCGAGAAAGGCAACTGTATTTTCCTGCTTTATCAAAATTTTCAAAATATCGTCAAGCAGAGCGACTGTTTCGCCGTTGGACAATTTTTTTTGTTTCAACTGAGCGAGCGTGCTTTTCTCTACGGATAATCCCTGCAAATCCGTATCGTGATTTAGAACCAGAACGGAATCGGCTGTAAGGTAAACATCAAATTCGCTTCCTGCGCAACCAAGTTCGATTGCTTTTTTGAACGAAGCTATGGAATTTTCGGGAAGTTTATCGGCTTTCCATGCGCCGCGATGCGCTACAACTCTGTTTGGTTGAAATTCCTGAGCCGAAATCCACATCGAAGATGCCAATATCAGCATGACTGTTAGTTTAATTTTGTTCATAATTACTGTTTTTTATATAATGTATATTTTATTGTATTAAATAATTTTCAATATCGCGAAATCCTGCAAGAAATTCACGTACATGCAAACGTTTTTTTCCTGCCAAATGGATGTCTGTTATATTTACAAATCCTCCGCTGCATGCTACTTTGAAGAATGTTTTTCCATCCGATTTTATTGTTCCCAAGGGTAAATCATGCTTTATGTTTTCATAAGCGGCGGTATAAATTTTGGCTGAAACAGTTTGTTTATCTTTGCCTGTAAATTCGCACCACGCCGCAGGATATGGGCTTAATCCTCGAATAAAATTATAAATTTCTTCGGGATTTTGCGCCCAGTTTATTTTGCACATTTCTTTAAAAATTTTGGGTGCAGTTTTCAGATGTTCGCTTTCGTGCTGCGACTGAAGAATAATATTTTTGGAGGCAATTGCATCAACTGTTTTAATCACAAGTTCTGCTCCTGTTTTCATTAATTTATTGTGTAACGTGCCTGCATTGTCGTTGTGTGTAATTTCAACTTTTTCAGAAAAAATGATTTTGCCGCTGTCAATTTCTTTATTGATGAAAAATGTTGTAACTCCTGTAATTTTTTCGCCGTTTATTATTGCTCTGTTTATTGGAGCGGCTCCGCGATATTGAGGCAACAGCGAAGCATGAAGATTGAATGTTCCCAGCGGCGGCATTTGCCAAACTGTTTCGGGCAACATTCTGAATGCTGCTACAATAAAAAGTTCGGCGCTGTAATTGCGAAGCGTATTCAAAAATTCTTCATCTCTTAATCTTTGAGGTTGCAAAACAGGCAAATTTGCTGTTTGTGCATAAATCTTTACTGCCGATTGCTGTAATTTTTGTCCGCGTCCAGACGGCTTGTCGGGAACAGTAACCACAGCTGCAATATTGTATCCGTTTTCTACAAGCAATTTTAGCGGAGCAACCGCAAAATCTGGCGTTCCCATATAGATTATTTTGATATTTTTTGCCTGTGCTGTTACCATTTTATTTTTTTAATTATGTATTTCACATGGTTGTTTGTTGTTTTTATTTTTTCCAGTTTTCGCGCCAAAAGCCGAATTGCCGCTTTGCGCAGAAACGTAATTTTTGTTTTGAAAATTCGCAGTTCTATTTCGGGATATTCTTTAAGTTTTTCGTTTAGTCCTTCATTTTGTATTCCCCAAAATTTTGACAGCAGTTTATCGTATGCCTCATAATACATTTTAATTTCTTTGGTTTCAAGTTTTTTAGATTTTGTTTTCGATAAAAGATTATCCGTATCTTCATCAAATTTGATCAACAATTGCAACAGCGTTTCCGCATCAATGCCTGCGCTGTAAAACACAACAGGTTTGTGATAGCCTTTTTTATCATCTATTCTCAACAGTCTTCTGAAAAATTGAGCATATTTGTCGGCATCAAACAAAGCCGAATCTGTGGTTGCCTTACTCATCAAAAATATTCCGAGAGGCAAAAACAGCATATCGGTAAACCACATTGCAGAAGCAACAGGAAGAACGCCCTGTACAGCCATTTTTTTTGTAATGGTAGATAATATAAAATACGCTATAAATATCAGCAGCGAAGCAACAGTAGGCATTCCCAAACCGCCTTTGCGAATTATTGCGCCAAACGGAGCGCCTATCAGAAAGAAAATAAAACAGGCTATTGACAGCGTAAATTTATAGTGCCATTCAACTCTGGCTGAACGTATGTTCTGCTCATTGCCTGTAATATCTGCCGTAATCATCGACATTGTGCTGAGCGCAGATTCTGATTTTTCCAAAGCGTATCGCAATGCGTCTGTTTTTTGCTGGCGCGAAAATCCGTTAAAAATCGAATCTGTATTAATTATACTGGCAACTTTATTTCGGTTTTCATCTTTTTTCAGCAGACTTGCAACAGTATCAATTTCCGTACGGTTGTCCAGCGATTGTGACTGACTGTATTCTGTCCAGAAAGAATTGACCTTTGTTTTTTGAATTTCCGAAACGGAATCAATAACATTGGAAAGTTCGACGGATTTCATTGTAGTGTATCTGCCCTTGAACAGTTCGGCATCGGTACGTTGCAGTTTGTTGCTGCTTAAATCTACTATCAAAGTATGCTTGTCGAAATTTCGCTTTTGAAAGGCAACATTGTTGCTGTGTTGCGCAAAATTCGATGATGTTACATCTTCGTACGAAATACCGCTGTATAAAGTAACAATCATATTGTCGTTTTCGGTTTTTATATAGCCCGAATCCGCTACAATCAGCGCCATGTTGCCTTTTCCTTCTGGATGCTGATAAAGCAGTATTCCTGTCATTTTATTTGTTTTAGGATCTTTCTCCGCCACTTTTATCACGTTATCGTTTATTGCGCAAAACACTCCCGGTATAATGTTGGCGTCTGGACGTTTGTTTCTGATATCCCAAAACACACTGTAAATTTTCATCATTGCATAAGGCATCACATTATCGGCAACATAAAATGCAAACAATGTAATAAAGGCAGCTACGAAAAACATCGGTCGCAAAATCTTCACAAGCGACAGTCCCGCCGATTTCAAAGCAAGTAATTCGTTGTTGCCTCCAAGGTTTCCCATTGTCATTATTGATGCAAAAAGCATTGAAAGCGGCAATGCCAGCGGAATAACGTTAAGAGTAGCCCAAAACATAAATTCGGCAATCACGGATGCATCCAAACCTTTGCCTACGATATCGTCAATATAGCGCCAAAGCATTTGCATAAGCAGTATGAAAACTACTATGAAAAACGCCAGAGCCATTGGACCCGAAAACGATTTTAATATGTGTACATATACTTTTTTCAAAAAAGTGAAATATTAAATATTCGACAAAATTAATTCTTTTCGGCAATATTAGAGTTATAAACAAATAAATGTTGATTATTTTTACTTCCGCAAAAAACAGTTGAAAGTTGAGAATATAGAGGGCGAAAAATTTTTCGCCTGATGATAATAATAATAAACACAATGTAGAGGGGCGGGCAAATCCTGCTCATTCAGAAGAAATAACATAGAGGAAACCTGTGTGTTTGCCGATAATGATGAAAAAAAATCATGGCGTAGCCCTGAAAGCATTCAGCGCAGGCGATGCCCTATGGCAAAACAAAGGTACCAATAATTCTATAAAAGCCTCGAGTTCGAAGAAAAAAGCCTCGAAGTCGGAGCAAACAGTCAGGAGAAGTTAATTTATTTTCCCGTTTTGATGATTGTGTGCTATGGCATTTTAATGAGATTGCAAAGAAATACAGTATAAACTCAATAACAGACACGGAAAAAATGTAAACTTTTATTCTCATAAATAAGTTTTTGCCTGCATTTGTAAAACCATGTTACATTCAGATGCTGAATCTGCCCACAATAAATTTTATTAATAAAGAACGGCACATTCCATATTTTTTTATAATTTTGTCGGCTAAAGATTTCTATTCTGCATTGGAAATGAGAAAAAGAAGAAAAAAAATATACAAAATATTAGGAAAAAAATATCATTTTTCCATTTATAATGACACCGACTATGAGCAGGTGTGGAAGGCGCGTCTTTCGGGCTGGCTCGTTTTAAGCATTATCATTCCTGTTGCATTTCTTGTATTTTTTCTGTTCTTTCTGTTTATCGCCTATACGCCAATTCGCAATCTTATTCCGGGTTATCCCAACAGCACAATACGTCAAAACATTATTAGCAATGCCGAAAAACTTGATTCTCTCGAAAATGCAATCTCTTCGTGGGAAGGATATTTCAATTCCATTCAATCCTTTGTTTCAGGCGAAATAGATTCTATTGGCAACGAAAATATTAATCTGGACTCAATCATCAATACTGCAGTTATTGAATATCCATTGATGCCAGACGATTCGGCATTCCGAGCCGAAATAGAACAGGACGACATGTCGCGTCTTTCAACAAAAAGCAAACATGTCATATCCGAAAATATTTATTTATATCCGCCGCTGAAAGGCGAAATAACAGGTTCATTCGATTCTAATAACAAGCAGTTCGGTATAAATATCAAAGCAACTGCAAGCCCTATTGTTACGGCAACATTCGATGGCATGATAATTTTTGCAGGATGGACTCCTAACGATAATTACGTAGTTCAGATACAACACAGTAACAATCTTATATCAATTTATAAAGGCAATAGCACCGTATTCAAATCAACAGGCGAACGAGTAAATACGGGCGAAGCAATAGCAACCGTGGGAACGGCAAATGCCGCAAAGGACAATTATCTGCATTTTGAATTGTGGCAAAATGGAATACCTGTTGATCCAACAATTTATATACAGTTTTAATGAAAAAAAAACGCATAGCAATACTCGGCTCAACAGGTTCTATCGGAACGCAAACACTTGATATTATACGCTCTCATGGCGATAAATTTATTGCGGAAATTCTTGTTGCCAACAATAATGCCGAACTGTTAATAAGGCAGGCAATAGAATTTCAGCCGAATGCGGTAATAATTGTAAATGAACAGAAATATGATTTTGTGCGCAACGCTCTTGCCCAATATCCGATAAAAGTTTACACAAAACAGGAATCAATAGAACAGATTGTTTGCAGCGAAAATATTGATACAGTTCTTGCCGCAATAGTAGGATACGCAGGATTGAAACCTGTGATTAGCGCAATAAAAGCAAAAAAAACAATAGCGCTTGCCAATAAAGAAACGCTTGTAGTTGCCGGCGATTTAATTATGAATTTGGCAGAACTGTATCAAACGCCAATAATTCCTGTTGATTCGGAACATTCTGCAATATTTCAAAGCATTTTAGGCGAACCAAATGCAATAGAAAAAATTCTGCTTACGGCTTCGGGAGGACCGTTTTTTAATATTGACAGTGAATTTATTGAAAAGGCAACAAAAACCGATGCTCTGAAACATCCGCGCTGGACAATGGGCAAAAAAATTACAATAGACTCGGCAACCATGATGAATAAAGGTTTTGAAGTGATTGAAGCACGCTGGCTTTTTGATGTAAAGCCCGAACAAATTCAAATTGTTGTTCATCCTCAATCCATAGTTCATTCGATGGTACAGTTTGCAGACGGCTCTGTAAAAGCACAGCTCAGCGAACCCGACATGCGAATAGCGATTGCCTATGCTCTCAACTTTCCAGTACGATTGCCGCTTAACAGCAAACGTATTGATTTTTCCAAATTTTTAACACTGGAATTTCAAAATCCTGATGTCAACAGATTTCCCTGCATAACGCTGGCATACGAAGCTCTCAACAAAGGCGGAAATGCAGCCTGCATAATGAATGCTGCAAACGAAACAGCCGTAGATGCATTTTTAACCGACAAAATCAATTTTTTACAGATTGCCAGCATTATTGAAAAAACAATGAATTCAACAACATTCATAAAAAAACCCGATATTAACGATTATATTGCAACCGATACGGAAGCGCGAAAAAAAGCAAATGAATTATTAAATAAAAAATGAATAAAACTCAAAAAATATGGAAATATTAATAAAAATTGTACAATTTATTTTATGTATATCTATTCTGGTAATAGTACACGAATTCGGACATTTTTTCTTTGCACGTCTTTTTAAGATGCGGGTTGATAAATTTTACCTGTTTGCAAATCCTTACATCTCAATTGTGAGATTCAAAATAATAAACGGAAAATGGAAAACAAAATGGTTCTCACGTAACGACAAATCCATACGTAAAAAACTTGATGCAAACGGCGTAGCAGTTCTCAACGCAAAAGGTCGTTCCGAAATAGAACTTATTCCGCTTGCCGAACTGCCGGATACCAACTGGTACAAATATCCAGATACAACAGAATGGGGCGTAGGCTGGCTGCCTGTTGGCGGATATTGCAAAATAAGCGGAATGATTGACGAATCTATGGACAAAGAGCAAATGAAGCAACCGCCAAAAGCGTGGGAATTTCGTTCAAAACCGGCATGGCAACGCCTGCTTGTGATGATTGGCGGAGTGCTGTTTAATGTAATCTTTGCAATTTTGATTTTTTGGGGAATATTATTTACATGGGGAGAAGATTATCTTGCCGTCAAAGACGCAAAATACGGTATCAGTTGCAGTCAGTTAGCCAAAGAAACAGGTTTCAGAAACGGCGATAAAATTATAAGCCTCGACGGCAATCCTGTTGAAAAATTTAATGAAATACAAATAAAAATAATTCGCGACAGGGTCAAAACCGTTGAAGTAGAGCGTAACGGCGAAAAAGTAAATATCCGCATCGAAGATACTTGTATCAGCAAAATATTGAAAGATAAAGATTTTTTTAATCCTCGAATAAAATTTACCGTATCAGAAGTTCATGAAGGCTCAACCGCATACAGGGCGGGATTGCAAAAAAACGACAGAATTATTGCAATAAACTCGCAAAATATGGAATATTACGATGAAATTGCGCCTTTTCTGGCAGAAAATAAATTGCAAACAATACAAATCAAACTTGTGCGCAACACAGATACTGTTGTTGTTGCCGCCGAAGTTTCCGAGGCGGGAAAATTAGGAATAGGAATTTCCGATACAACCCTGAAATCAACACATCTTTCCTATGGATTTTTTGAAGCGTTGCCAGCAGGTATAAACAAGGGAATCAATGAAATAAAAAACTACGTTAAAGATTTGGGATTGATGCTTTCGCCTGAAACAAAAGCATACAAATCGGTTGGAAGCGTTATTGCAATAGGAAATATTTTCCCTTCGATGTGGATTTGGCAACGATTCTGGCAACTTACTGCGTTATTGTCAATAATGCTTGCCGTAATTAACATTCTGCCTGTTCCTGCGCTTGATGGCGGACACGCCGTTTTTGCAATTTATGAAATAATATTTCGCCGCAAGCCAAGCGACAAGTTTCTCGAAAACGCCCAGATAGTTGGTCTTTTGTTACTCTTATGCTTGATGGCGCTTGCTTTAAGCAACGACATTTTTAATTTTGTACTGAAATAATATTTTTATGGAATTGTACTTAAAAATGCATCTATGAAATAAAACACAAATAATATGAAAAAATTATCAATAATACAAATTGCAATTTTTTTATCCGCAATATTTTTGTTTTCATGTAAAGATGAGAACAGAATTTTATCATCGTCCACAGGCAAAAACAGCGAAATAGTTGTTGTTGCCAATTCCAATATATGGAATGGAAATACAGGCGCAACAATACGTAAAATATTTACCGAACTTGACACTCTGCTGCCTCAGCCCGAAGCAAAATTTTCAATACTGAACATTACTCATCGACAGTTTTCAAACCTACTCAAAGCGCATCGCAATGTTGTTATAGTGCAAATAGAAAAAGACAAAAATGAATGTGAAATTTCAACTAAAACCGATTTATATTCATCTCCTCAAACTATTTTATTCATAACAGGTTCGGATGAAAATCAAATAGTTGAAACATTGGAAAGAAGAGCAAACAAAATACTTGATGTTTTTGAACATGCCGAACTTGAACGCATAAAAAATGGAGTGAAAACGTTTGAAAATTCGGAACTTCGCAAATTAGTAGAAAACAAATACGGATATTCCATATATCTTCCGCAGGATTACGATTTGTTAGGAGATAAAAACGAGTTTATATGGCTTGGGCTTAATACCACAAAAGGCACTGAGGGCGTGTTTATTTACACATATCCATATACAGACAAATCACAACTTTCGCTTGAGTCGCTAACAGCAAAACGCAACGAAATATTGCAGCAATACGTATTGCTCGACAAAGAACCGCAAGGCAGCGCATATATGACCACAACAAACTACATTGAGCCATCGTACAAAACAATGAAAATAAACGACGAATTTTTTGCACGCATTCGCGGATTGTGGGAAATAAAAAACGATTATATGGGCGGACCCTTTGTGAGTTATACGACTGTTGACAAAGCAAAAAATATAATTATAACATTCGATGGATTTGTATATGCTCCAAGCCGTACAAAACGCGATTTGCTAAAACGAATCGAAGGTATTATCCTGACTGCGCATCCTGTTAAAAAGTAACAGCCGCTCTTTTCCAACGCAATAAACATTTTTCACATTAAAGCGAAATTAGCGCTTGAAAAATACGATTTATTGTGTTACTCGAAAGAATGCCGTTTTTCATAGACAGAAATTATTTAAGCAAAACATTATTTGCTGAATGGTTTTTTCATACAAAAACACAAATTGATTTCTAATATAACGTATTAAAAAACACATAATTTAATTGCAACATACAACATTAAATTTACTGTAATCACTCGTTCCCCATTTTTTTAATGCGACTTCCCTGTGCAGATTTTTGATAAAAATTTTGATTTTTAATTTTTTTTATACCTTTGCAGCCCGAAACTTCATGTTTCGGCAATTGAGCTATGGTGTAATGGCAGCACAACAGGTTTTGGTTCTGTTTGTCCCAGTTCGAATCCGGGTAGCTCAACAGTGAAACGCACAATGTTTTTTGTGCGTTTTGCTTTTTCAAAATATTGCTCTCAATCCGAAAAAACGGGATTTATATAATTCTCCTTAAATAAATACACATATTATATATCTTTGTCATCAGAAACAAATAAAAATATTATGGGACGTAAAGTAAAAGCATTGGAGAACTATACATCCGAACAAATTAAAGCAATCATAGATGGCGATGCAAAACACAAATTGGGTATTCGCATTTATGCTGTTTATCAGTCATCTATGG
>JAISNL010000093.1 GCA_031276235.1 Prevotellaceae bacterium
TTGTCATGCGGCTTGAACAGTATAACAGTTACCGTTAGAACTCCGACAAATGAAACAAAATCTTATACAATAAGAGTTATTCGTATGTGTGGATTTACTGTTTCGCCTTCGGATACAACAATATGCGCAGGCGATTCGGCAACTTTAAGAGCAATAAACGACGAAACAGAGGCAACATTTAAATGGTACGACAGTCAGACAGGCGGAACATTACTGTATACAGGCAACAATTATACGGTTTTTCCTGCATCTACAACAAATTATTATGTGTCTAAAACAATTTTGGGAACAGAAAGTGAACGTACAGAAGTAAGGGTAATATTAATGTCGCGTTCTATTGCCGATGGTATAACCATAACAGGCAATACCGAAATATGCTACGGAATGAATACGGTATTAAATGCAAGTGCGGCGAACGTTACCAATCCTATTTACAGATGGTATAACTCTCAAACAGAGGTAACCCCATTCTACACAAGCTCAAGTTACACAACCTCAAACTTAACGTCAGATACAACTTTTTATGTCAGCGTTGAAGGCAACAATTATTGCGAAAATGATACGGGCAACAGAAAATCTGTCATGCTGGAAATATTAAGATTCGGCGCCAACGGTAAAGTTTATGTAACGAAAACCGGTGCAGGCAATAAAGACGGTTCATCATGGGCAAATGCCTGCGCGGGACTTGCAGTCCCGCTTGTTGTGGCACAAAAAACTTGTTCAGGGATAAAAGAAATTTGGGTTGCGCGTGGCATATACCATCCTTTACACAAGGCTGGAAGCGGAACATCTGACAAGGATAATTCCTTTGTGCTTGTCGCTGGCGTAAAGATTTACGGCGGCTTTGCAGGTACAGAAACATTATTATCAGAGCGTAACCTTGCACAAAACCCAAGTATTTTGAGCGGAGATAATTCGTATCACACGGTTATCAGCGCAGGCAGCATGATAAGCGGCACGGATACTGCACGATTAGACGGCTTTGTTATCAGAAATGGCAAGGCAAACGATAGCGGCACGATTACCGTAAATGGGCAGTCTATAAGCGCAAACAGCGGCGGCGGAATATATTTTGCAAACTCTGCGCCAAATATAGTGAATGTAGAAATAAAGGGCAGCGAAGCATCTGCGTCTGGCGGCGGGATATATGCAAATAATTCATCGCCAAAACTTATCAATGTGGTTGTGAGCGGGAATCTATCAGCGAGTGGCGGCGGTATCTACCTCAACGGCGGTTCACCTGCGCTTACAAATATCACGGTAAGCGGCAACATAGCAGCAACAAGCGGCGGAGGAATATATATGAACAGTTCATCGCCGCAAATTGGCAATTCCATAGTTTGGGGCAATGCCGCAGGAAGCAATAATAATGTTTACAGCACAAGCGGTTCGCCAGCATATCAGTATTCGCTAATTCAGGATTTGAACCCTTCAGGCGCAGGCAACATGGACGGCACAAATCCGTCAAACGACCCTGTATTTGTGCTTCCAATTCCAGCATCCAATGCGCCAACTATAGATGGCGATTATCGTCTGCAACTTGGCAGCCCAGTTCTCAATGCCGGCAACAACGCTCTCAACCGAGAACCGACAGACATAGAAAGCAACCCACGCATACAGGAAAGCAAAATAGAATTAGGCGCATACGAAGTAAACTACAACTTTGAATGTAACTGCGAGTAGCGACGAAATAATGTTTTTTAAGAACGATTATATCACTTTTGTATTTATCTTTTTTGCCTGTTTTGAAAGTTCACGAGCCTTGTTATCTGTTACGCTATCAAGCAGTTGCCAAAACTGTTCTCCGTGATTTTTTTCAACCGTATGGCACAATTCGTGCAAAATGACATAATCAATCAATTCGTCTGAAAGCCTCATTATGTGGAGATTCAAATTAATATTGTTTTGATAGCTGCAGCTTCCCAGATTGGTCAGGTTGTTTTTTATTCGTACTTGCTTATATTTGAAATTGTGTTTTTCAGCCAAATATTTAATTCGTTGGGGCAAAAAATTTTTTGCTTCAAAAAACAAAACATCCAAAACACATTGACGAAAAATATCCTGCAATTTAGGTGAATTTATATCCAAATTTTTGGGATAGTAAATATTCAGAAAACCATCATCGGTAATAACTCGCTTCACGTAATTTTCGTTATGTTCAAACAATTTTACCGTGTGCGAACGTGTTTTAAATTCTGTTGTCGCGTCAAAAACAGTAGGTTTGATTTTGCTTATTTCTGTTTGTGTTTTTCTTATCCACGCAGATTTTTCAACAACAAACTTGTTCGCTTCATCGTAACTTGCATGATACGGTAAAGAAACGTTTATTTCATTATCCGATTTTACTACAATATTTATGCGGCGTAATCCTTTACGTTTATTGAATTTTATTGTTCCAAATTCGGGATGTGATATGATTTTAGATTTATCTTGTTCTAATCCAAGCATCGTAACCTGCAGCTATGCTCTTTTCTTTTACTTTGTTTACTTCATTCAAATCATCGCTTTCACATAGAATTAAAATAGTCCATTCGCCCATCAACCTGTCGGGGATTGTTACATCAAATCCTTTGCTTCTCATTTCATTAGCATATTTTTCAGCATTTTCTCTGAAAAGATAACAGCCGGCAATGGTTTGATATCTGCCTCTGCTTTTAGTATTACTTGCATTTGTACTTGTTGTATGCGAATATGATGCGGATTTATCTGTTGTAATTTTATTTGTTGCTGTTGAGGAATATCCGATTTTTGTTCTCACCCATGCATCTGCATATCCGTCTGCAACAAAAGAATCTTTTAACCGTATGGCATCATTCATATCATTGCTTTCATATACAATAACAAGAGTCCATTCTCCCGCCCGTCCATCGGGTATTCTTGCATTATAGCCTTTGCGCCTGAGTTCATCGGCAAAATGTTCTGCAATTGCTCTTTCCAGATAACATCCTGCAATAACTTGATATTTTCCATTTTGAATACTTGTAGGAGTCGTTTGTGCCGTATGCGGTGCGTTGTGTGTCGTTTGCGTTGTGTGTTGTGTATTGTGCGTTGTGTGTGTTGCTTCTTCATGTTTTACCGCGACAGTATCTTCCGGCTTATTTTTGTTTAGTGTGTCCACAACAATTGCCGTTGTGTCTTTTTTAATTTCAATTTTCGGCTTATCTACGAACAAAGAGTTTACTTTTTGCTTGATGTCTTTGCTTAAAAAGTATAATAAAAGCGCTGCTGCTATTATTATCAATATTATGGTTAATATCCAATATCCCGCGTGACTTGTTTTCTTTTTTACTGTTGTGCGTTCAGTGCTGGTATTGTCGGTTGCAGGAGGAGTATAATAATTTGTAAAGTTAAAATCATTGTTAAAATCATTTTGACTTTCCTGCTCTGTATTTCCGAAAACAAACGTTTCGTTAACAGGAGTTTCCTCAACAGCAGATTCAGCAACCTGAGTTTCGCCGACAGGGGTATCCGTAACAGGTGGAACGTATGTAGTAAATACAGGTTCTTCCTGTTTGACATCCGCGGCATTTGCTTCAGGCAGTGCGCTACTGTCAGTTTTTTCAACAATAAAATTGATTGTGCCACGGTTGTCTTTCGCAAAATAACCAAAATCAGGAATGGAAAAGTTGTTACCGTTATTTAACGTGTTCAATATTTCGCGAGCAAATGTTTCAACAGTGCTTTTTGCCTGTTCTTCCGAAATATTATCTCTGTTGCTCAGTAATTTTGTGAGCAAGCCATCGTCATACTTCAAAAACGATGAAAAAATTATTCGTACTTGAGAGTCTTCTTCCTTCACAAGGAAAGCGCCTACGGCAGGTATTATCAATCTGCGATTTCCGAGTACTAATGCTTTGAGATTCTGTATCATTGTTTTATTTTTTTAAATTAGTGGCATTGAAAATAATTTAACATCATTTGCCGTTATTTTTTTGTTGCATAATATTATTAATCGTTCCATAACATTGCGAAATTCTCGAACGTTTCCTGTCCATGGAAGTTTTTGAAGTTCAGCAATTGTTGCATCATCCGTTTCAGGCTTTGGCGAATTATGCTCTGCGCAAATCAAATCTATAAAATGAGTTGCAAGCAGAGGAATATCTTCAATTCGTTCGCTAAGCGGCGGTACGTTTATTATTATCACGCTTAATCGGTGATAAAGATCTTCTCTGAAATTTCCTTTTGCAATTTCTTCGGGCAGTTTTTTATTTGTTGCGGCAATTATTCTCACATTAACATCTATTGATTTATCTCCGCCTACTCGCGAGATTTTGTTTTCCTGCAATGCCCGCAAAACTTTTGCCTGCGCCGACAAACTCATATCGCCTATTTCGTCAAGAAAAATTGTTCCGCCTTCGGCTTGTTCAAATTTTCCTTTATGCTGTTTAATTGCAGATGTAAACGAGCCTTTTTCGTGTCCAAACAATTCACTTTCTATAAGTTCGGATGGTATAGCGGCACAATTTACTTCTACAAAGGGTGCATTTGCCCGTAAACTTTTTTCGTGAAGCCAGCGTGCAACAAGTTCTTTGCCTGTTCCGTTAGAGCCTGTAATTAAGACTCTGGCTTCGGTTGGAGCTACGCGGTCAATCATTTCCTTTATTTTTTTAATTGCCGGCGATTCTCCGATAATATCGCTTGTTTTGAATATTTTTTTACGAAGTTTTTTTGTTTCTTTCAGCAATGCTGTTTTGTCGGTTGCATTGCGCACGGCTATCAATACTCGATTCAAATCCAAAGGTTTTTCAAGAAAATCGTAAGCCCCTTTTTTTATACATTCAACAGCCGTTTCTATATCCGCATGACCTGAAATCATTATAAAAGGCAAGTCGCTATTGATTTCCTGCGATTTTTCCAGAACTTCTATACCGTCCATGCCCGCCATTTTAATGTCGCAAAAAATTAAATCAAGATTAGTATTTTCTTTGATAATAGAAAGCGCCTGTTTGCCGTTTTCAACCGACAATACATCATGTCCTTCATATTCGAGGATTTCCATTAGCGCTCTGCAAATGTTTTTTTCATCATCTATTACTAAAATCTTCATAATCGACTTAAAATTTTACTGCGAAGTTATTTGTTTTTGTTTGTATTCCCAATTTTCGGGTACAACATTTTTTCCTTATTTTTGTGTTTTCTAATAAATTTATGAAAATGACAGATAAAAAAATTATAATTGCAATTGATGGATATTCGTCCACAGGCAAGAGTTCTTTTGCGCGGCAAATTGCGCGAAAGCTAAGCTACATCTACGTTGACACGGGAGCCATGTACAGAGCCGCAACTTTATTTTGCCTCAAATATAACATAATCAGCGATTGTGGATTAAATGTTGATAAAATTATTGCGCATTTAAAAGAAATTAACATTGAATTTGTATTTAATGGCGCAACAAGACAAAGCGAAACTTTTCTGAATGGAGAAAATGTTGAGAATAAAATTCGTAATATTGAGGTTTCTAATCATGTGAGTGCAATAAGCGCAATTCCCGAAGTGCGAACTCAAATGGTAGCCTTGCAGCAGGAAATGGGAAAAAATAAAGGAATTGTAATGGATGGTCGAGATATCGGAACTGTAGTTTTTCCCGATGCCGAAATTAAAATATTTATGACTGCAAAACTCAAAATCAGAGCAATGCGGCGTTATAACGAATTGATTCAAAGCGGCAATAATGTTACGCTGCAGGAAATAGAAAAAAATATCAGCCAACGCGATTATACTGACTCTCATCGCGATACAAGCCCGCTTAAAAAAGCAGACGATGCTGTGATACTCGACAACAGCAATATGTCAATTGCCGAACAAATGAATTGGTTCGAAAAAATATATCAATCAGTAATTGAAAAACAAAGAAATGAAAATTGAAACAGACGACAAATCCGGTTTTTGCTATGGAGTGGTTCGCGCTATTCAAAAGGCTGAAAACGAACTTAATTCTCATAAAAAATTATATTCGTTAGGCGAGATTGTTCACAACAGCATTGAAGTAAAACGTTTAGAAAAACTTGGCTTGCACGGCATAAATCATGAAAATTTGAAAAACATAAAAAATGAAAAACTGCTGATTCGCGCTCATGGAGAACCGCCTTCAACTTATGATACGGCGCAGCAAAATGGCATTTCAATTATAGACTGTACCTGCCCTGTGGTTTTGAAATTGCAGGAACAAATTAAAAAAAACTATGAAAAAATAAAAAAAATAAACGGACAAACAGTGATTTTCGGCAAAAAAAATCATGCCGAAGTGAACGGCTTGATTGGACAAACCAACGGCGAAGCAATTGTTGTGGAAACGGTGGAAGATACTGAACTTATTGATTTTTCGCGTCCTGTATCGCTGTTTGCGCAAACTACAAAAAGCATGGGAGAATTTGATACCATCAACGAACTGATTAAAAGAAAAATGATTGAAGCGGGAAATATTGCTTTCGAATCTCACAATACAATTTGCGGACAGGTGTCGAGCCGAAAACCGCATTTGGAAATGTTTGCAAAAAATCACGATATTGTTATTTTTGTCAGCGGCAAACAAAGCTCAAACGGCAAAATTCTTTATGACGCCTGCAAAAATGTGAATAAAAAAACTTATATGGTTGAAGATGAAAATGATTTAAATTATTTGTGGTTTGTCGATGCTGAAAGCGTTGGCGTATGCGGAGCAACATCTACTCCAAAATGGCTGATGGAACAAGTTGCCGAGCAAATATTAAAATTGACTTCCGAAAATAATTTAAATTTGTAAAAAATATGAGTTGCTACGTTTTTTAGACAGCCTTCGTTATTCACAGGATAGTCCTGCGCAGTTAAAATATATCGCTCAAAATATAACAACATCTAATTTTTAACACTTTGACTGTTTTTTAATTGACTCTATATTTCCATTATTTTACAAGGGTTACAAACGATAGAGATGGTTTAAAACGCAAAAAAATAATTTAGAATTTGCATATTATCAAAAAAAAGGTTATTTTTGCAAAAAAAAATTAAAAAATAGAAATATATTATTATTAGACAACTAAATTATCAAATTATTATGAAAAAAATTTTTCTTTTTCTTAGCGTAGCAATATTATTTGCTACATGTAAAAACGATGATAACATTGTTTTTCCTTCGCAGGCAACCATTACAGGCGCTGATGCCAATGTATGTCCTGCAACAACCGTAATTTTAACCGCTGCAGCAAAAGATGCAGATTCGTACCAGTGGAAAAAAGACGGCGTTGTGATTAATGGCGAAACTGCCGCTACTCTTACCGTAACCGAAAGCGGCGCTTATACCGCAGCTGGCGTAAATTCGGCAGGCGCAGGAACGTTCAGCGCTGTTAAGAATGTTACAATTAACACTTGTATCACTGCTGCCGAGCAAGCAACTATTACAGGAGACGCTGCCAACACATGCCCTGAAGTTACCGTAGTTTTAACCGCTACTGCAAACGGCGCAACTTCGTACGAATGGAAAAAAGACGGAACAGTGATTAATGGCGAAACTGCCGCTACTCTTACCGTAACCGAAAGCGGCGCTTATACCGCAGCTGGCGTAAATTCGGCAGGCACAGGAACGTTCAGCGCTGTTAAGAATGTTACAATTAACGCTTGCTCATCTGTTTTTATTGATGATTTGGTTGGAGACTGGGACGCTGTAGGTTTCTATATTACTGCTAGTACTGGTGATGTAGCCAATAACGACCACACGATAAGTATTGAAAAAATAAATGCCACCACTATTAAAATTCATAATTTTCTTGAAGATGGTTATGATGATGTCGTTACAGCTACAGTAGATAATACGGCAAGAACCATAACAATTGCTTATCAGGAAATTACTCCAACTTGGTTAACAGGTTATAATACTTATTTGGCAGCCCTTGTTAGTACTACTTTCTGTGATAATGAAAACCAGAGTATAGGAACGGTGAATGTTGCCGGCACAGGACAAAATTTATCCGTTACTTTCTCCGGTATGTACGCCCAAACTATTGATGGAGTGCAATATCCAGTTACATCTCTTTGGCTTGCTACGCAAAGCGGTGTTTGTGCAGGAGGTTTTGGTTATAACGCAGGAACTGTTTGGACAAAGCAAAGCGCTTCGGGAACTACTCCCCAAGTGAAGAAGTCATCTTTACCAAAACGACCGAGAAATTTAGAAAGAAAACTCATCAACAATATTAGTGTTGTGAAATAAATTTGATTTTTAAAAATTCCCTTGTATGGGATAATAAATAATTAGGAGGCTGTCCAAAAATAAGGGCAGCCTTTTATTTTTTTATACAAAAGCCTCACTGCACGACAAAAAACATTTTTATATATATAAGTATCTTAATATTAATGATATGCAATATTATTGGTTTGAAAACGACCTTGAATTTTTGTATTTTAATAATCAATCAATTACAATGAAAATAAAAAATATCAACGTAGAGTGCAAAAGTACACAAATAATTAAAAATCAATATCTGTACTTTTTTAGCAATTCCGATTTTCAATATGTATTTTTTCGTACCTGCAGCTTTACTGTGAATAAAAAAACTATTTTTGTAATGTAGTAGATACGAAAATAATTTAAATTTGTAAAAAATATGTATGTCGATGTGATTTTGCCATTAAATTTGCCCGAAGCTCTTACTTATTCCGTTCCCGAAACTTTAATTGATGATATTGAAACAGGCTGCGGAGTTGTTGTTTTTGTACAAACCAAAATGTATTCGGCTATCGTGCAAAGAATATATGAAGACGAGCCGAAACCATTTACCGTAAAACCGATAATGTCATTAATTGACAAAAAACCTGTGGTAAATCAGCAGCAGATTGATTTCTGGCAATGGATAGCCGAATATTACATGTGCACAATAGGCGAAGTGATGAACGCCGCATTGCCAAGCGGATTGAAGCTGCAAAGTAAAACGCATTTTTCGGTTATCGACTGTAATGTGGACATCTCTGAACGCGAAGCCGAACTGTATTCGATAATCGAACAAAATAAAAAAATTACATTACAGCAATTAATAAAAAAATCAGGCAGAAAAACTGTAATTCCAATTCTGAAAGCAATGCTCGAAAAAGAAATTATCAACGTTGACGAAGACATTGAAATTAAATATAAACCAAAATTCCAAACATTCGTAAAACTTAGTCAAACCATAAAAAATGAAACCGAACTTAATGAAATAATAAACTCTGTGAAAAATGCAAAAGTACAGCAAAAATTGCTGTTTTATTATCTGTCGCTGTCAGAAAATATTGATTTCAAAAATCCGCTGAAAATACCGAAAACATTACTGCTAACACAATCAGAAACAAGCGCTAATGTTTTGAAAGCATGTATTGAAAAACAGATTTTTGAAACGGAAAATGTGGAAACAAGCCGCTTTGAAACCGAAAACATCGAAACGCACGATTTGCACAAACTGACCGAAGCGCAACAAAATGCTTTTGAAGAAATAAATAAATACTTTGAAACAAAAAATACCGTATTACTGCACGGCGTAACATCATCGGGGAAAACGGAAATATATTTTAAATTAATAGAATCGCAATTACAGCAAGGCAAACAGGTTCTTTTTCTGTTGCCCGAAATTGCCATTACACAGCAATTGCTTATGCGTTTGAAAAAAGTTTTCGGAAACAAGGCAGGCATATATCATTCTAAATACGGCGAAAACGAACGCGTTGAAGTTTATAATAACATTTTGGGAGTTACAGCATATCAGCAAAAATATTCAATCATAACGGGAGTTCGCTCGTCCTTGTTTTTACCTTTTTCAAACTTGGGATTGATAATTGTGGACGAAGAACACGATACATCATACAAGCAGCACGATACGCCTCCGCTCTACAACGCCAGAGATGCGGCGATTATGCTTGCGAAAATTCACGGAGCAAAAACTTTACTCGGAAGCGCAACTCCATCTATGGAAAGTTTTTACAATGCAAAACGCAACAAATACGGCTTGGTGAAACTTAACGAACGTTTTGGAAATGTGCAATTACCCAAAGCCCAAACAGTAAGTATTCTACGCTCGCTTGCCAAAAATCAAATGAACGGACATTTTACAAAACAACTTCTTGATGAAATGTTTATGGCGCTAAAAAATAAGGAACAAATCATTCTGTTTCAAAACAGGCGCGGCTTTGCTCCATATTTGCAATGCAAAACTTGCGGATACATTCCCTGCTGCAAAACTTGCAACGTAAGTCTTACCTATCATAAAAATACAAATACTTTGCGTTGCCATTACTGCGGATATTCCGTCAATTTATATCAAACATGCCAAAACTGCGGAAGTGAAAAATTGAACAACAAAGGATTCGGAACAGAAAAAATAGAAGATGAAATAAAAATAATTTTCCCTGCAGCACGCACCGCAATATTTGATACCGATTCGATGCAAACCCGCAACGCTTACATCAAAACAATAACGGCTTTTGAAAATCGCCAGATAGACATTTTGATAGGAACTCAAATGATTAGCAAAGGGCTGGATTTTGATAATGTGAGCCTTGTAGGAATATTGGATGCCGACAGTATGTTGAATTTTTCCGATTTCAGAGCGCACGAACGCGCCTTCCAACTTATGACGCAGGTTGGCGGTCGTGCAGGACGGCGCGAAAAAACAGGCAAAGTGATAATTCAAACATATAATCCAGAAAACAAAACAGTCCGCGATACGGTTGACAACAATTATGAAAACTTATTTGCCCGACAAATCGCCGAGCGCAAAGACTTTTGCTATCCACCCTTTTATCGACTGATAAATATTACTGTCAAACACAAAAATATAGATATTTTAAATCAAGCCGCCAGAAAAATCGCAAATTACATGCGGACTTTTTCAGACGAATATGTGCTTGGACCCGAATATCCTGCCATCAACAAAATCAGAAATGAATTTATTAGCAATATACTTTTAAAATTAAAAAAAACAGGTTCATCGAACAAAACAAAAAACATATTAAAACAGTGTTTTTCACAATTACAAACCGAACAGGCATTTAAACAGGTTCAAATACAGGCAGATGTTGACCCTTGAAAATTATAGTTTCACAAAAATTTTCAATCAATATTATTACAGTCAGGTTAGGCAAACGTATTTCAAATTGCAGCGCACTCAACGCCGACAGCGCCATCGACACGGGAAACAGCGCTTTTCTGTCGCCCGCGCAGGATTGAAGTTTTTTTAGTGTGTTCATATCTATTATTATGTATTGATTT
>JAISNL010000116.1 GCA_031276235.1 Prevotellaceae bacterium
TATTGCTTGGAAATGTGCGCAATGCAGGCAAAGAATGGCACAGGCACAGAGTTAACAGTTTGCTCGAAAAAGCCGCTCAAATGGCTATCGAAGGCGACGTAAAAGAAGCAACGGCGCTGGCAAAAATTGCCATGGCTCTAATCAAAAACAATAAACTTGATATGGACGAAGGCGAGGAACTGCCTTATGATGAAATAGTGCCTCCCGCCTTCGAACCAAGTTTCATTCCCAAAAGCGGAAAGAAAACTTACGGACTTGATTCATCCTGGGCGGGCTGCGCGAAAAAGGTCAAATGCGGACTCGAAATCTGCGGTTTTGCCGCCGTTGATGTGTTCAAAAATACTGCTTTTCACCTCAACGCTATCCAAACGCCGCCGCTCAAAAACATGTCGCTACTCGAATATTATTGTCAAATTATTAAATAAAATTCTCTATATTTCAAAGAATTATCAAATTATTTGGTTGCCGATGCCTATTTTTCAAAGAAACTTGTTGTTGACACCGTTTTTTCGCTTGGAATGCACTTTATCAGCCGTTGCGCGATGATGCTACGCTTCAATATATTTACAAAGGTGAGTATTAAGGCAAAGGTGCGCCGAAAAAGTTCGCGGGCAAAGTCAATGTTAAAAAACCTGATATGAATTATTTTCGATTAATTCATAATTTTAATGAGTTAAAAATTTATAATTCAATAGTTTATTGCAAGATATTCAAGCAAAATATCAAATTTTCAATTGCTGTTTTTTATAATAAAGAAGGTAAAGAAACGGCTCGAAAACTCTATTTTTCTACCGACCTTAAAATGAACGGTATGGAAATTGTTGCTTTTTACCGCTCTCGGTTTCAGATTGAATTTCTGTATCGAGATGCCAAGCAGCACGCAGGTTTGAACGACTGTCAGGCAAGAAGCAAAAACAAACTTGATTTTCACTTCAATGCAGCACTCACAACTGTCAATTTAGCCAAAATTCAGTAGTTGCAAAACCGAAAATCAGGCAGCGAGCCATTTTCTATGGTTAATTATAAAATACAGTATAACAATGTATTGCGGCTTAAAATATTTATTAGAATGTTCGCGATAAACTCGAACACACGAAAAAATAAACAAATCATCAATGACATTTGCTGTTATGGGCTTATCGCAACATAAAAATACTAAAGTTTATAACGAATGGTTGTAATGATAATTAATAAAGAAATAAAAAACATAATAATAATTCTGTTAATCCTGATTATCTCATTAAGCGGAAAGAATGTGGTTTGGTTGTTACATTTTATTTATTTATCATCACATAATTGAGACTTATAACATGTTTTCGGAAAATATCACTTAAATTTGTATTATGAGCAGACTGTCGGAAATATCAACAATTGTAAAAAATCAAGCTGAGCGTTGCGGTTTTGATGCCTGCGGCATTGCCAAAGCCGATTATTTGAGCGACAGGGAAAATATGTTGAAGGAATGGTTAGACAAAGGGTATAATGCATCAATGAATTATATGAAAAATCATTTTGAAATGCGACTGAATCCGCAATTGCTTGTTGAAAATGCAAAATCCGTTATTTGTCTTTTGACAAGTTACAACAGCGATATTGCTCAAAATGCCGCCGCTCCTAAAATTGCACGTTATGCACATGGAAATGACTATCATACAATTATTCGCAAAAAACTGAGCGATTTCCTTGCTTTGCTGCAAAAAAATATTTATCAAATCAACGGACGCGGATTTGTTGACAGCGCACCAATACTTGAGCGTGAATGGGCTGTTCGTGCAGGTTTGGGCTGGTACGGAAAATCGTCTGCGTTTATTTCGCCTGCTTTCGGCTCTTTCGTATTTCTGTCCGAATTGATTGTGGATATTGAAATGGAATACGATAAACCATTGACTGTCAATTTTTGCGGCGCGTGCAACAGGTGTATTGCAAACTGTCCTAATGCGGCAATTGTAGAGCCTTATGTATTAAACGCGCAAAAATGTATTTCATATCAAACAATAGAAAATAAAGATGAAATAAATATCGCAACTCATGGCTGGCTTTTCGGCTGCGACCGATGTTTGCAGGTTTGCCCGTACAACAAACGCGCAACAATTTGCAGACACAAGGAATTTCAACCTGCATCTGCAATATTGAACATGTCGTTTGATGAATGGGAAAATATTGACGAAGATGATTTCAAAACAATATTCGCAAATTCACCGCTAATGCGTGCAGGTTATAATAAAATAAAACAAAATATGAAAAATATAAAACGATAAATATATTACAGATTATGAAAAAGAATATTTTAATAATTGCATTTTTATTGAATGTTACGGCAAATGCTCAAGTAAGATTTGATACAGATTTTGAAAGCGGTTCGGCAGGTAAAATCACACAAATTGATTCTGTTTACATCAAAACATCCGAAAATGATTCGATTTTGCATTTGTCGTACATTGCAGAATCGCGTTTCGACCCGCAAAATCCTGTTGATACGGCATTACCGCCAAGCGCCCGCTGGTTTTATTTTAGAATGACAGGCGCAAAAAACAAGTACGTTTATTTCAACATAAAACATACAGACCCGTTGCGAGCCGTTTATTCGTACGACAATTTCAATTTCAAGCGTTTTGAAGCGAATGAAGCCGAAATCAGAAAAATTCACAAGATGTTTGAAGCCGATACTGTATATATCGCTTATTTTATTCCATATACAAATTCATTTTTGCAAAGCAGAATCAACAAATGGAATAAGCATAAAGATGTAAATGTAAAGACTTTCGGCTATAGCCTCAACAATCGACCCATGCAACTTTTAACAATTACCGACACAACCGTAAGAGACGAACACAAATACAGGATTTGGATTCATGCGCGGACGCACACAAGCGAAACGCCAAGTTCGTGGCAACTTGATGGACTGATTGACGCATTGCTTGCCGATAATGAAGATGCGGCTGCATATAGAAAATCATTCGTGTTTTATATAGTTCCGTTTGCAAATCCCGACGGCGTTTATGAAGGTTTGTCGCGCTCAAATTCTACAGGCGTAAATCAGGAAATAAATTGGGACAGAGATGAACGGCAAACCGTTGTTGAAGTTAAAAATCTGAAACAGATAATAAAGAAACTCACTGAAAACAAAGCTTTCGATCTGGTACTGAACATGCACTCGCAAGTTGCAAACAATGCTACGTACTGGGTTCATACCGCACAAACAACAAACGACAAATTCTTAAGCCGTCAACTGCTTTTGTGTTATCTTAACATGTTCGACAATTCTTATTTATCGCCCAATGAGTTAAGTTTTTCCAAAATGGCATCGCGGTATCCCGAAGGCTGGATTTGGAACATTTTCGGAGATAAAACCGTAGCAATGACTTTGGAAACGCCATACACATATTTCGGAGCAGGCAATATATGGCTTGACGCCGAAAATCTTCGCAACTTCGGAAAAACAACATTAAATGCAATTGCAATGTATTTTGGAATCAGCACGCCCAACAGAATAATTTTGGATAACGAAAATACAAAAACACAGGGAAAATGGGACAGAATAAAATCTGATAAAATGCTGTATTTCGGTGAAAACTACTTGTGTCCGCAAAAATCGGGAAACAAAATAACTTACAAATATAAAAATCTGTCGGCAGGCAAATATAAAATTTACAAATGGGCTGTTGGAGAAAGCAGAGAAACGCCTGTAACAGACAAAAACAAATGGATTTTAACAGATACTTACGAACAAAAGAAAACATCAAACTTCAAATACAAATTTAAAGCAGAATCTGTCAACGAAATTTTTGATGCTGTAATGCTTATAAAAATCGAAAATCAGGATAGCGCTTATTAGCGGAAAAATAGAATAGAAAAGATTATCTGTCAATAAAGTTAATGCTCTACGGATTATCGCGCAAATCGTAAATAGGAAAATTCAGGTTCTGACGCAGCGCCTGCTGCAGCATTTTTGTATCAAGTACATAACCTTGAGGCGAAACGGGATTTACGGTAATTGCAATAAGTTTTGTTTTGTGCAGCACTTTTATACTGCCTCCTTTTTTCAGAAACAGATTATAATTTTCAGGCGAAACGAATATTTTAGTAAAATCTTTGGCTATGAGCGTAAATCCATCAAGGCTGTTTTGCATGCGCACAAAATCAAGCAACTTGTCTCCAATAACGCCTGCCACGAAAAGCGTTTTGCAGTTGCGCGGATATTTTGTTTTCAGGGAGTCGGTTGAAGTCAGCAGAAATGCCGATTCAATATTCAAATTGTGCAAAAGTCCGTTGTCGTCTATGCTGTACAAGCCTTTATCAATATCTGCAAGCAGCGTTTGCGCATGGTTGTCGGCAAGCTCAAGCGATATAAGTTCGCACACAAATTTTGTTTTTTGAACCAGTTGTCTGATATTAGCCGAAAATGCTGCTCCTGTAGCCAAAATCATTGCCCGCGCTACGCTTGGCGAAGCCGGACTCATTCGCGAAAGCGCTCCGTCAACAATGGTAATATTAGCTCCAAACTCTGCATTTTGAGCAATTATTTTTTGTAATAATGCAGTATTTGCAGGTCCCGACAGCAGCGTGCGTCCTGTCGTTTTGGCTTTGGCGGTTACAAGACGTCCGAGCGAAGTGCGCTCGGCGCTTATGTTCAATATTTCGGCTGTCAAAAGTTTTACATGATAATGTTTTTCGGAAGTTACAAAAATCATATTTTCAAATATCGTTATTTCGGGCTTTGCCGTGCCTGTAACCTGATCGGCGCTTTCGCCGTCAATGCCGACAGAAGTTACCGCAACAGATACATTTCTGCTGTGCAGTTTCGACAGAATATAATTCAGGCACTCGGTTTTGCCAGTATTTTTTTCCGTTCCCACTATTGCAAGGCTACCGTATTTTAATATTTCCGAAATGAAAGGCATTATTTCTATTGAATATTGTTTTATTCACGATTTATTGTTTGTTGTATGGATCAACTTCGTTGATATACGCTGCGCTCGTCGCAATGACAAGCCATGCACGAGAACGTCATTGCGAACGTAACGCAGTGTAGTAAACCAATCCATAATTATTTAACAGTAGGCAGGCAATTGTCAATAACCTTGCCTTGTGCTTTGCCTCTATTATTGAGTCTTTTTTCATTAATAATTATTCATTATTATTTCTTTTTGCGCTTCGCAGTTTGCGTTCAAGCGCTGCCGGTTCGAGCGACAGACCATTGCCGTTCAAAAGTCCTGCTACGCCTTCTTTAGTTTTGCTTGTACAGTCGCTGCAATGACATTCTTCTTTGTAATCGGTCGGCTCCGTATAAGTGGTTATCACGCCTTCAAAGTTGCGCAACACTATTTTGTGAGGGCTTTGCGATATTACATAGGTAGGCATTACGGGCGTTTTGCCTCCTCCTCCCGGCGCATCTACTACAAAGGTAGGAACGGCATATCCTGAAGTATGTCCGCGAAGATTTTCGATAATCTCAATGCCCTTCGATACGGGAGTGCGAAAATGTTCCAGCCCCATCGACAAATCGCATTGATAAATATAATAGGGGCGAACGCGAATCTTTACAAGGTTGTGAACTAATTTTTTCATCACATCAACGCAGTCGTTCACTCCGCGCAAAAGCACCGTTTGATTGCCGAGAGGTATTCCTGCATTTGCCATTCGCGCACATGCTTCAATTGATTCGGGAGTAATTTCGCTGGAATGATTAAAATGTGTATTTATCCACACTGGGTGATATTTTTTTATCATGTTTACGAAGTCATCTGTAATTCGCTGTGGACACACCACCGGAGTGCGTGTGCCGAGCCGTATGATTTCAACGTGGGGAATGTTGCGCAAACGCTTGATAATATATTCAAGTCTGTCATCGCTTATCATCAGAGCATCGCCGCCCGAAAGCAACACATCGCGAACCTGCGGCGTATCGGCAATATAGTCTATCGCCTTTTCAATATTGTCCTTGGGCGAAGCGGCGTCGCGCTGCCCTGCAAAACGCCTGCGAGTGCAGTGGCGGCAATACATCGAACACATGTCGGTAATAAGAAACAGCACGCGGTCGGGATAGCGATGTGTAAGCCCCGGCACGGGAGAATCTTCGTCTTCGTGCAGCGGGTCAAGCAAGTCGGCAGCCGATTTGTGAGTTTCAGCGGCTGTAGGAATTGCCTGTTTTCTCACAGGACAATGAGGATTGTCGGTATCAATCAGGCTCAAATAATAAGGCGTAATAGCCATTCTCAATGTTTCGAGCGATTTTGCCACGCCATCTTCTTCTTCGGAGGTAAGGTTTATGTATTGCTTAAGCTGTTCGAGTGTTTCTATTCGGTTTTGCACCTGCCAGCGCCAGTCGTTCCATTGCAAGTCGCTAACATTTGGAAACATCTTTTTTCTGTTTGTACTGTTCATATAGTGTGATTTTGTTTATTTTATTTTTCATTTATCTGCATCAAACTGCGCCGCAAAGATACAATGTTTTTTCAAAAAACAGATAAAGATGAAAGGGAGGAGTGAAGGGTGAAATGAAAAAATAACTTTCAACTCGAAATATCTCAACAGAGATGGAAAATATCTCTGCGGAGATGGAGTGTGTCTCTTCATCAATTTACACGGAAATAAATAATTTTCTAACACATAAAATATATAAAAATGAGTACATTAATTGATGAGAAATAAATAAAATGTAACAACCAAACCTCATTTTGACCGATTGATGAGATAATCAGGTTATTGTATGCTGCTTTTCTATACTAATGTAGTTGTTTGCTGTTTTTTAATCAGGTTAAAATAAGGTTTAACAGAATTATTATTATGTTTTTCATTTTTTTATTAATTATCATTTTCAACTGTCAACTGTAATTGATTTTTTTTTATTTTAATTTTTATTATTTATGTAATTTTATGTAATTTTGTATAATAAAAATTCATAATGAACAGGAATAAATATAAGACAGCAATAACTTTATCTGCAATTTTTTGTTTGCTGCTGTTGCCTTTGTTTGCATTTTCGCAAAGCGTTGGACTGGTAATGAGCGGCGGCGGAGCAAGAGGATTATCTCATATAGGCGTGATTAAAGCCTTGGAAGAAAACGATATTCCTGTTGATTATGTTGCAGGCACATCAATGGGCGCAATAGTTGCGGGACTTTACGCATCTGGATATTCGACAGATGAAATGATAAATGTTTTCAAATCTAATGATTTTGAGAACTGGCTTTCGGGCAGCATTGCCGACAAATATCGCTATTATGCGTTATCAAAAGAGCCTGCATCCGAATTGTTTTTAGTTAAATTTAATATACACAAAGGGACAAAAACTCCTTTCAAAATCAATTTACCTGCAAGTATAATATCTCCATATCCTATGGATATTGCTTTTTTTGAACTTTTTTCGGGCGCAACTGCTGCATGTAAAGGCAATTTCGACAATTTGTTTGTTCCGTTTCGCTGCGTTTCTGCCGATATTAATGCTCACAAGTCGTTTGTTTCGCGCAGCGGCGATTTGGGAATGTCAATACGGGCATCCATGACATTTCCGCTTGCATTCAAGGCAATCATGATTGATTCGGCTTTGCTGTTTGATGGAGGCATTTACAATAATTTCCCATGGGATGTTATGGAAAACGATTTTAATCCTGATTTTATCATAGGCAGCAAATGTTCGGACAACGATACGGTTGCTGATGAAGACAATATTGTGGGGCAATTAAAAAAAATGGTGGTAAAAGATACCGATTATACAATGCCCAAAGAGAAAAGTATCCGTATCGATACAAAATTCAATGATGTTGATATATTTGAATTTTCGGAAATGGATAAAATCATTGATGCAGGTTATCAAAACACACTGAAATTGATGGATTCAATAAAGCAGCAAATTTCCGTGCGCCGCTCATCCGATGAAATAAAAATGCGGCGCGAAAAATTCAAAGCAACCATACCGCAAAGCAAATTTAAAAACATAAATGTATCAGGCAACAAAGTTACCGACAGCGAAAAGAATTTTATACGGAAAATGATTATTCAGGGCAGCAACAGCATTGACAGCACAATGTCGATAGAAAGATTCAGAGACAGATATTTCAAGGTGGTAGAAACAGGCGTTGTTACATCTATTTTTCCTGCCGCTGTTTACGATTCGCTTTCGGGCAATTTTGACGTTAAACTTCAAATATCCATAGGAACAAAGAATAAACTTGCGTTTGGAACTAATCTCTCATCTTCGCTGTTGAATCAGGCGTATATTGGATTTGAACATAAGCACTGGGCAAAAGCATATTCGCGATACAACTTAAATTTTCACTACGGCAAACTGTATTCGGCGGTACAGTTGGGGCTTCGCCGCGATTATCCGTTCAGCCTGCCCGTATTCTGGGAACATCATTTTCGTTACAATCATTATGATTATTACGAAAGCAGAACCGATTTTTTTATCGAAGATGAAAAACCCGTTTATCTGAAACATCAGGATACTCATTATCAAATAGGCGGAGGTTATATTGTTAACAGAAATACGATTTTCAGAATAAATGCAACTGTAGGAACGAATAAAAGCGATTATTATCAAAACCGCAATTTTTTGATAACAGATACGGCGGATGTATATAAACTTAATTATTTTGCATCGAGCCTCGAAATCGCCAGAAACAATTTGAATTATATAGAATATCCTACCGAAGGCAGAAAATGGCAGATACGATTACAATTCGTTACGGGCGATGGCAGATATATACCGGGCAATACTTCGGCATTTGCAAAAGAGCGCATGTCGAAAAATATTCTTTCCATAAAACTTTACGAAGAAAGATATTTTAATGTTTCCAAAAAATTTTCTTTCGGATATTTGTTTGAAGGCGTTTTTTCGCAAAAGGCATCATTTTCGGGCTACTACCCTACCCTGTTTTTAGCGCCGTCATTCCAGCCTACGCAACACAGCAATACTTTGTTTTTGGAAAATTTCAGAGCAAATTCGTATGTTGCCGCAGGCATAATGCCCATGTTCTTTTTAATGAAAAGCATTTATTTCAAAGGCGGAATATATGTTTTTCAACCTTACAGGGCATTGATAAAAAGCAAAAACAACGAAATAATTTACGGCGACAAATTCAAAAACCGTTCATTTACGGGATACGGAAGTTTTATTTGGCAGTCGCCCATAGGTCCATTAAGCGCCACTTTATATTATTATGATGGATATAAAAACAGATTTATATTTTCAGTCAATTTCGGGCATTTGATTTTCAACAAAAAAGGCATAGAATTTTAATAATTAAATTAGGATGAGAAGCATAAATATTTAGGTTCTACTGGAAATTGCGTGAGAAATAGTATCTTCCCGTGCAAATTTTGAAAAACAGTTTTATTTGTTTGTGGTGATTGAGGATTTTTACGTATCTTTGAAAATAATTTAAACAAAACAGTATAAATAATATGACATAAAAAACAGCAAAAAATAACATATAAGCGTTAGCTTAATTTTTGTTTGTTCATAAACCGGAAATTTATAACACCAAACTATCGTAAAAGAATGAAAAGCGAACGCTCACGAGCAATCGTGGGCTTTTCATTTGCATGATAGAGGTTTTTTCCGGAACCGTGAACAAACAGTGAAAGTTCACGATTTTTAATTTTAAATCTTTCAATAACAGACAAAATGAAAAGCGACAAAATACATATTGGCAGTTTGATACAACAAAAAGTAAAAGAAAAATCATTATCAGTAACACAATTTGCAGAATTTATTAACCTCTCGCGCGGAGCGGTTTACAATATTTATGAAAGCACAAGTATCGACATTGATTTACTGCAAAAGATATCAGATGTGTTGGATTATGATTTTATTGAAAATCATTACGTTAAAAGAACAAATATGGATTCGGATTACGCAATTATCACATTTTTGGATGAAAGCGCAATTCCCGAAACCTTACCCGAAAATTCTATTTTATTTAAAAGAACTGTTAACAATTAATGTTTTTGTTATAAACGTATAAATTTATCATTAACTTTGTTTTATAATCTGTATGATATGAAAGGTTTTATTGGTTTATTTACATTAATAATTATATCCGGCAAGGTTTTTGCTCAAACCGAAACACAAAAGCCACTGAGAGACAACACGTTGAACAACAGCGATGTTTTGCCGCAAAACACTGTAAAAAATCAGATAAATAATCCTTACCCTTTAAAACTTACTTTGGAAGCGGACTTATACGGAAACAAAAAAATTGGAAACGATTCTGTTAATCCCAATTTGCTGTTTGTGCGCAGCGCTTTTTACGAATCATCGCACATTTTCAAAAAAATAAATCCCGATAACACAAAAGGGATGTCGTTAAAAATCACCGAAGATTTCGGAGCATATATAGACGCCGAATATCGATTTAACATGTTCACTTTGAAATGGGAAACAATGCCCAAATCAGATATTGCAACCGTCATAAAATGGATAAAAAGGATATTTAAAAAATAATTAAACAATCACTATCAAAAAATAAATCATTTTTGTCTATTTTTTCGACACAAAAACAATTATTTATAAAAAATTGTTCTCTAACTTTGCAAAAATAAAAAAAAATATTAATTTTGTTATATTTAAATATTAATACAGATGTACAGTAAAATAAAAATAATAGAAAAAAGAGAGAAATTGAATAATGGAATATTATCATATAATAGTTTTTATACTACACAACATGTAAGCGGATTTTTTAGCCTTGCAAGCATAAAAAAACCGTCCTGCGTATTAATTAACTGTCTCTGGACGCGAGAAATTTTATTAACTAAAACTCAAAACGGCACGCAAAGGTAATACAAAATGCCAAATAAGCAATTATTTGGTTTTGGTAAAATTAAAAGATTAAGAAGAGCCGATGCAGTACTCGAAATTCTGTATAAATCAATTTCGGACAGATACCAAAAACTGTATAAACATTTTGGGGCGTAACCGAAAAGCCTATAGAGTAGGAAAATTATAAATTATAAAATTATATAAATATGAAAAGAATTTCAGAATTTACGGCTGACCGCATGGATATGAAACAAATGGCAGCAATTAGCGGTGCGCACTCTGCAACAAGTGGAGGCAGTACATATTATATGGGTGGATGTATGTGGACGGAAACTTATTTGGATGATTATTATAATCATCCAACACAAGGACGAACATTGTACCGTCACAGTTATCAACATCAATCTGTATGTCAATAATGTAAATGCAATATGCAGCAGAGATTCTTCAATTACAAATGCAGAAAATATCACTTGTACTCTGTTTGTTAAGATGGCTTTGCTTGCATAATGTTAAACAACAGCAAAATAACCATATCAGGTGTGATTTATACCTGATATGGTATTTTGAAAATTTAATTATATTTTTAAAATTATGAGTAAATATACTATTATTGTATACATTTTGCTTCTTTGTTCTGTATCTTCACTTACAGGACAAAACAAACATAACAACAAATACGACTATATTGCAAGCGGTTATTATCAGCTTGTATATGAAGCAGATATTGCCCATTTGGAAGGTAACGACAACTTGGCTTTTGAAAAAATGCAACAAGCAGCAGAACGTTGCCCAATAGTAAACGTTTTAATGTGCAATGAAATGGAATTGTATTGCCGTTTGTTAATGAAACACGGACAATATGAAAAAGCGATTGCCTACATGGATACACTGGCTAATGAATATGGGAAATTTCCTATAGAAGTTTTGATTGATATTGGGAAAGATGATAACTTATCGAAAAACCTGTTAAAAGAAGTTCCTGATTTTTATCTGTCAAAAATGCCAAAACTATTAAGAGATATAGAGTGGTATTATTACGAGATAAAGCGAGATTCAATAGTAAATATTCTGATTAATATATTTGCAAGCGATCAAAACGTAAGGATGGCAACAGAAAACGAGCCTGTTAATGTTGCAAAAATGATAGAAACCGACAATGTGAATTACAAGCGTTTGTTTCAATTAATAGATAAATTTGGTTTTCCAAATACGAGGTTATACGGCAGTGCAAACACAAAAATAACCAACAACTTAACTGCACTACTTATGCATATTACAGACCATGAAGATATTGCAGATACAATATTGCAATTTGTACGCGAAGGACAATGTGAACCAGATTTGTATGGAATAGTTGTGGATAGAAAAATACTGCTTAAATCGCTGAGGGAGCATGGAAAACCAATGTGCTTATACTGTCCTTTTTCAAATACAAGTGACGAAGAAATAATTGATGCTGAGAATCTTGATGAGAGGCGTATAGCCATCGGTATGCCATCCAGAGCAATACAGCGAAAAAGAATTGAATTGCTAACTAAACTCTATGAACAGTAAACAAATAGTTGTTTTTTCGGAAGAAAATGATATTTCCACAATAGACGTAATGAAATACTGCAAAATTGCAGGTTGCGATTTTAATAGAATCAATTCGGATGACAAGGCATTAAAAATTTATATTTCCAAAGAAGATGTAAAGATAACAACAACATTTGATACTTTCCATATTGATAAAAACAGCATTTGCTGGTTTCGCAGGGCAGAAATTCCATCAGTATATATAAAATATCAAAATAAAAACTCATTACAGGATAGTATTGATATATTTAATTTTATCGAACACAAACAAACTTTTAATGCTCTTAAACTGTGGGTAAAACACAATTGTAAATATTCATCAGATCTTTTGGTAGATAAGTTCAATAAAGTAGATGTGTTATTAAAAGCATCTGAAATTGGAATACAAGTGCCAGAATGGATTGTAACCGATGAAAAAGAATTTGCTCTGAAATTTGCAAAAAAATATGAATTTGTTGCCTGCAAGCCTTTCTGCCTCTTTTTCTTTCAGGATAAAAATGCCACATACAAAAATCTGACAGAAAAGTTACAATTTGCAGATATTGAAGCGTTTCAAGATTGCTTTATTCCGCGTTTTTTTCAGCAGTATATTGATAAAAAATACGAATTGCGCAGTTTTTATTTTCACGGTAAATTCTTCACTTATGCTATTTTATCTCAGCACAATGCAAACACGATGATTGATTTCCGAAATTACGACAACGACAAGCCCAATCGTTGTATTCCTTTTGTGTTACGTAACGATTACTGTGCAAAATTGAATTTGCTAATGCAGAAGTTAAATCTGGATACAGGTTCTTGTGATATTATGGTGGATAAAAACGACAATTATTATTTTCTGGAAATAAATCCGGTCGGTCAGTTTGGATATGGTTCGTTTATATGTAATGAAAATATTGAGAAATTTATTGCTAATTATTTAATGCAAGATTTATGAAAATTGCTTTTAATTATAAATTAAAAAAAGACAAGCACAAATCTGCCGATAGAAAAGTTGTTACAAATCGTAAATTTGGTACAAATTTTTATTCTACAGTTATGTTCTATAAACATTTAACACGTTATTTTTTACCTGCAGAAAACAATGAATAATATCAAAAAACATCTGATATTTCTGCCTGTATGTATTCTTGTGAAAGGATATGAACGCAGTGTAATACTTGATATTCAACGTGCCATACTTGATTTTGTACCTAATGATGTATATGATATTTTTCAAAAATACAACAAACAGAAAGTTGATGATATTTTATTGAATTACAATAAGAAAGAACAGAAAATTCTAATGGAATACATTGAGTTTCTAACGCAAAATGAATATGCAATTTTAGGAACAGAACATGATGCCGAGCATATTTCGGAAATATCGCTGAATTATAATTTCTGCGGAAAAATCACAAATTGTATTTGCGAATATTCCGAATTTATACAGAAAAATATCTGTCGTATATTGAATGTTGTAGATGTTAAATTAGGTTGTTCCGCAATGCAAATTATTTGCAATAAACAAATAACAATCAAAGAAGTGGCTATTGTTCTTGAAAATTTCAAAGATATAACATATCTAAATCATCTCGAAATCATATTACCGTATTCACCTGAATATTTTGATGAAAATGTCGGTAAATTATTATACAATTATATGATAATAAACAGATTAACTTTACATTCCGCACCTTTTGATCATGTTATAAATTTGAAACATACTTTTGTCGTTTATTTGCGTGAAAATATACAAAATAATAGGTGTGGAATTATAAATAAATCTTACTTTACTCAAAATATCGTTCATATAACAGAAGCTTTGCATCATAACACCTGCCTTCACAAAAAACTGTTTATTGATAAAAACGGAAATATTAAAAACTGTCCGTTTTCAGAAACTGTTTTTGGAAATATTTTGAATGCTGATGTCGAAAAGATAATAACAACTTCTTCTTTTACAAAATATTGGAATATAAAAAAAGACGATGTTGAAGTTTGTAAAGATTGTGAATTTCGTTATATCTGTACAGATTGCAGGATTTTTATCAAAGATAA